>NZ_JCAQPA010000011.1:0-160000 GCF_059567965.1 Variovorax sp. BGA-UO-ETr-C22 | reverse complement strand
GGGCGGGACACGAGAAATCCTGTCTGAATATGGGGGGACCATCCTCCAAGGCTAAATACTCATCATTGACCGATAGTGAACTAGTACCGTGAGGGAAAGGCGAAAAGAACCCCGGGAGGGGAGTGAAATAGATCCTGAAACCGCGTGCTTACAAAAAGTAGGAGCCCGCAAGGGTGACTGCGTACCTTTTGTATAATGGGTCAGCGACTTACATTCAGTGGCAAGGTTAACCGAATAGGGAAGCCGTAGAGAAATCGAGTCCGAATAGGGCGATCAGTCGCTGGGTGTAGACCCGAAACCAAGTGATCTATCCATGGCCAGGATGAAGGTGCCGTAACAGGTACTGGAGGTCCGAACCGACTAGTGTTGCAAAACTAGCGGATGAGCTGTGGATAGGGGTGAAAGGCTAAACAAACTTGGAAATAGCTGGTTCTCTCCGAAAACTATTTAGGTAGTGCCTCAAGTATTACCATCGGGGGTAGAGCACTGTTTTGGCTAGGGGGTCATGGCGACTTACCAAACCAAGGCAAACTCCGAATACCGATGAGTACAGCTTGGGAGACAGAGCACCGGGTGCTAACGTCCGGACTCAAGAGGGAAACAACCCAGACCGCCAGCTAAGGTCCCTAAAATTGGCTAAGTGGGAAACGAAGTGGGAAGGCTAAAACAGTCAGGATGTTGGCTTAGAAGCAGCCATCATTTAAAGAAAGCGTAATAGCTCACTGATCGAGTCGTCCTGCGCGGAAGATGTAACGGGGCTAAGCCAGTTACCGAAGCTGCGGATTTGCAATTTATTGCAAGTGGTAGGAGAGCGTTCTGTAAGCCTGTGAAGGTGCGTTGTAAAGCGTGCTGGAGGTATCAGAAGTGCGAATGCTGACATGAGTAGCGTTAAAGGGGGTGAAAAGCCCCCTCGCCGTAAGCGCAAGGTTTTCTACGCAACGTTCATCGGCGTAGAGTGAGTCGGCCCCTAAGGCGAGGCAGAGATGCGTAGCTGATGGGAAACAGGTCAATATTCCTGTACCGATTGTTAGTGCGATGTGGGGACGGATCTTAATAGGTCATCCAGTTATTGGATTATTCTGGTTTAGTTGGATGTAGGCGTGCATTAGGCAAATCCGGTGCACATATACCGAGGCCAACGATCGAGCGGACTTGTCCGTGAAGTGACTGAACGAGGTTCCAGGAAAAGCCACTAAGCTTCAGCTAACAACGACCGTACCGCAAACCGACACTGGTGCGCGAGATGAGTATTCTAAGGCGCTTGAGAGAACTCAGGAGAAGGAACTCGGCAAATTGACACCGTAACTTCGGAAGAAGGTGTGCCCTATTAGTGTGTAGTGAACAACGAAGCATGAATGGGTTGCAAAAAATCGGTGGCTGCGACTGTTTATTAAAAACACAGCACTCTGCAAACACGAAAGTGGACGTATAGGGTGTGACGCCTGCCCGGTGCTGGAAGATTAAATGATGGGGTGCAAGCTCTTGATTGAAGTCCCAGTAAACGGCGGCCGTAACTATAACGGTCCTAAGGTAGCGAAATTCCTTGTCGGGTAAGTTCCGACCTGCACGAATGGCGTAACGATGGCCACACTGTCTCCTCCTGAGACTCAGCGAAGTTGAAATGTTTGTGATGATGCAATCTCCCCGCGGAAAGACGGAAAGACCCCATGAACCTTTACTGTAGCTTTGTATTGGACTTTGAACAGATCTGTGTAGGATAGGTGGGAGGCTTTGAAGCAGGGTCGCTAGATCTTGTGGAGCCAACGTTGAAATACCACCCTGGTGTGTTTGAGGTTCTAACCTAGGTCCATTATCTGGATCGGGGACAGTGCATGGTAGGCAGTTTGACTGGGGCGGTCTCCTCCCAAAGCGTAACGGAGGAGTTCGAAGGTACGCTAGTTACGGTCGGACATCGTGACGATAGTGCAATGGCATAAGCGTGCTTAACTGCGAGACTGACAAGTCGAGCAGATGCGAAAGCAGGACATAGTGATCCGGTGGTTCTGTATGGAAGGGCCATCGCTCAACGGATAAAAGGTACTCTGGGGATAACAGGCTGATACCGCCCAAGAGTTCATATCGACGGCGGTGTTTGGCACCTCGATGTCGGCTCATCTCATCCTGGGGCTGTAGCCGGTCCCAAGGGTATGGCTGTTCGCCATTTAAAGAGGTACGTGAGCTGGGTTTAAAACGTCGTGAGACAGTTTGGTCCCTATCTTCCGTGGGCGCTGCAGATTTGAGGAAGCCTGCTCCTAGTACGAGAGGACCGGAGTGGACACACCTCTGGTGTATCGGTTGTCACGCCAGTGGCATTGCCGAGTAGCTAAGTGTGGAAGAGATAACCGCTGAAAGCATCTAAGCGGGAAACTCGTTTCAAGATGAGATCTGCCGGGGCCTTGAGCCCCCTAAAGAGTCGTTCAAGACCAGGACGTTGATAGGTCAGGTGTGGAAGCGCAGTAATGCGTTAAGCTAACTGATACTAATTGCTCGTGCGGCTTGACCCTATAACTTTGATCAATCTGATCAAGGTGTTATGCCAAGTTGACGCATTCAAAATAATTCGCCAAAAGCTGATTCCAAACTCTATGAATTCGTTTGATTGATCGTGTGATCAGTCAGACAACCCTTTATGCCTGATGACCATAGCGAGTTGGTACCACTCCTTCCCATCCCGAACAGGACAGTGAAACGACTCAGCGCCGATGATAGTGCGGGTTCCCGTGTGAAAGTAGGTCATCGTCAGGCTCTTACAGCCCAGAAAACCCCAGTCAGCAATGACTGGGGTTTTTTGCTTTGCGCAATGCAAAGACCAAACGCATAAAAAGCGCTGACTCGAAAGAAGCAGCGCTTTTTTATTGCAGCAGACAACCACCAATCAGGCGTTGCGGACTCCCAAGGCATCGGATTGCGCTGCGCCGACCGCAACCAGCTCTGCCAACAGGTCTCCCGTCAGATCGACCAACGACGCATCGGCAAAGANGAAAACCCCAGTCAGCAATGACTGGGGTTTTTTGCTTTGCGCAATGCAAAGACCAAACGCATAAAAAGCGCTGACTCGAAAGAAGCAGCGCTTTTTTATTGCAGCAGACAACCACCAATCAGGCGTTGCGGACTCCCAAGGCATCGGATTGCGCTGCGCCAACTGCAACCAGCTCTGCCAACAAGTCTCCCGTCAGATCCTCCAGCGACTCGTCAGCAAAGAAACGAGCCCCGATCCGCTCGAAATAGGGCGTTCCGGCCAGCCACGCACCCCACTCAGCGTGCGACACCGCATGCAGCTCCAGAAGCTTGAACTTCATCAGCACCTTCATCGCGTGACGCGCGTGCTTCACCGGGTCTCGCTCTAAGCCAGCTAAACGCTTGCGCGCCGTCTGCAACGCGCGCTCGACATCGGCGAAAACGCCGCCATGCCCTAGAATCACCTGCTGCGGCGACAATTGACCTGCGCCCAAAACAAAAAAAAGCCCGATGAGATGAACTCATCGGGCTTTCTATTGGGCCTTCAAAACCCGCACTTCGCAGGCTCCATGAGCCCGCGAGAAGAGCTTACTTAAGCCGCCAGCCGCTGCTCAATCGCAGCCTTCGTCTCCGGCAGTTCCTTCGGCAGATGGTGTGCCAGCTGCTGGAACAGTTCCGTGTGCAGCTTCAGCTCAGCCTGCCAGGCCGCCTTGTCGATGCTCGTGACCGTCGCGAACTGCTCGGCGCTGAAATCCAGGCCGGTCCAGTTCAGGTCTTCGTAGCGCGGGCTCACGCCGGTGATGTGCTCGACACCTTCCGTCGCCTTGCCTTCCACGCGGTCGATCATCCACTTCAGCACGCGCATGTTCTCGCCGTAGCCTGGCCAGACGAACTTGCCGTCCGCGCCCTTGCGGAACCAGTTGGTCGTGTAGATCTTCGGCAGTTGGGCGCCCGAGGCTTGCAGCTTCTTGCCCAGGTCGAGCCAGTGCTGGAAGTAGTCGCTCATGTTGTAGCCCATGAACGGCAGCATGGCGAACGGATCGCGGCGCACCACGCCCTGCTGGCCGGCGGCCGCAGCGGTGGTTTCCGAGCCCATCGTGGCGGCCATGTAGACGCCTTCGACCCAGTTGCGGGCTTCGGTGACCAGCGGCACGGTCGTCGAACGGCGGCCGCCGAAGATGAAGGCGTCGATCTTCACGCCCTTCGGATCGTCCCAGGCTTCGTCGAGCGCGGGGTTGTTGGTGGCGGCGACGGTGAAGCGCGCGTTCGGGTGGGCGGCCTTGGCGCCGGTTTCCTTGGCGATCTGCGGCGTCCACTCCTTGCCTTGCCAGTCGATGCAATGCGCGGGTGCGTCGCCCATGCCTTCCCACCAGACGTCGCCGTCGTCGGTCAGCGCCACGTTCGTGAAGATCACGTCACGGTGCAGGCTGGCCATGCAGTTCGGGTTGGTCAGGTCGTTGGTGCCCGGAGCCACGCCGAAGTAGCCGGCTTCGGGGTTGATGGCGCGCAGCGTGCCGTCGGCTTGCGGCTTGATCCAGGCGATGTCGTCACCGATGGTCGTGACCTTCCAGCCGTCGAAGCCCGCCGGCGGGATCAGCATCGCGAAGTTGGTCTTGCCGCAGGCGCTCGGGAAGGCGGCGGCCACGTGGTGCTTCTTGCCCTCGGGGCTGGTTACGCCGAGGATCAGCATGTGCTCGGCCAGCCAGCCTTCGTCGCGGCCCATGTTCGAGGCGATGCGCAGCGCGAAGCACTTCTTGCCCAGCAGCGCGTTGCCGCCGTAGCCCGAGCCGTAGCTCCAGATCTCGCGCGTCTCGGGGTAGTGAACGATGTACTTGGTCTTGTTGCAGGGCCAGGTCACGTCCTTCTGGCCGGCCTCGAGCGGTGCGCCCACGGTGTGGACGCAGGGCACGAACTCGCCGTCGGTGCCCAGCACCTCGTACACGGCCTTGCCCATGCGGGTCATGATGCGCATGTTGACGGCCACGTAGGGGCTGTCGGACAGCTCGATGCCGATGTGCGCAATGGGCGAGCCCAGCGGGCCCATGCTGAACGGCACCACGTACATGGTGCGGCCCTTCATGCAGCCGTCGAACAGGGGCTGCAGCGTCGCGCGCATCTCGGCCGGGGCCATCCAGTTGTTGGTGGGGCCGGCGTTTTCCTTCTGTGCGGAGCAGATGAAGGTGCGGTCTTCGACGCGTGCCACGTCGCTCGGATCGGACATCGCGAGGAACGAGCCCGGGCGCTTGGCGGGGTTCAGTTTCTTGAAGGTACCGGCGTCGACCAGCTGCTGGCAGAGGCGGTCGTATTCTTCCTTGCTGCCGTCGCACCAGTGGATGGCCTCGGGTTTGCACAGCGCGGCCATTTCGGCCACCCAGGCGATCAGCTTGGCGTTCTTGACGTATGAGGGCGCCTGAATGGGAAGGCCCTTCATCGTGGGTGCGTTCATCGGAAATCTCCTAAGTTGAAAAATCGTCTTTCCGAACGGGGCGCCGCGCCTGACCAGGCACGGAGGTCCGTTTGAGAAAACGTTTCGCTTCGGGAGATTGCGTCAACGCGGGCCGCACAGCCCGCGGACAAAAGCGCGAAAGCCTGTCAGCTCAGGCGAGAAAAACGGCGATCGACGCCAGCAGCAGCATCAGCACGCCGCCAGCCAGCGGGAGCACGAGCGGCATCAGGTGAACGACCGATTCGACGGCGTCATGTTCGGCGGCGGCAGCGTGGCCGTGCTCGGCGGGGGTGGGATGGGACATCGGGAAATACCTCGAATACGCAAATGACAACGCATCAAATGCAGTCAACCGCAAATGACAAAACTCCCGCCATTTTACCGGCGAGGCGCCGTCAGCGGGTCTAGGGGGTTGCGAGGAGCCCTCAGTGCTGCTCCACCGCTTCGAAACCGGCGTCTTTCAGGGCACTCAACACGCTCGCCAAGTGGGCCCGGCCGCGCGTCTGCAGCACCAGCTCGACGTCGACATTCTGCGCCGCCAGCATGGTGAAGGCGCGCTGGTGGTGCACCTCGTCGACGTTAGCGCCCGCTTCGGCCACGGTGGCCGTAATCTGGGCCAGCGAGCCCGGCACATCGCGCGCGCTGACGCGCACCCGGGCGAGCCGTCCGGCCCGCACCATGCCGCGTTCGATGATGGCTGCGAGCAGCAGCGGATCGATGTTGCCGCCTGACAGCACCAGGCCCACGCGCTTGCCGCGAAAGCGTTCCGGGTGCCGGATCAGCGCCGCCAAGCCGGCCGCGCCCGCGCCTTCGACCAGGGTCTTTTCGATCTCGAGCAGCATCAGCACGCCCTGCTCGATGTCGCCTTCGTCCACCAGCAGCAGGTCGTCGACCTTGGCGGCGATGATCTCCCGCGTCAGCACGCCCGGCGTGCCGACCGCGATGCCCTCGGCGATCGTGCTCGTGCCCTGCGCGTGGTGCGTGCCCTTGACGGCATTCACCATTGCCGGAAAACGCTGCGTCTGCACGCCGACGATCTCGATGCCGGGCTTGATCTCGCGCGCCGCCACGGCCATGCCGGCGATGAGCCCGCCGCCGCCGACCGCCACCACCAGCGTGTCGAGATCGGGCACTGCGTCGAGCATCTCGAGCGCGATCGTGCCCTGGCCGGCAATGATGGCTTCGTCGTCGTAGGGGTGCACGAAGGTCAGGCCTTCGCGCTCGGCCAGCGCCAGCGCATGGGCGCGCGCCGCGTCGAGCGTGTCGCCGTGCAGCACCACCTCGGCGCCGAAGCCGCGCGTGCGCTCGATCTTCACGCCGGGCGTGAAGCGCGGCATCACGATGAGTGCGCGCAGGCCCAGCCGCTGCGCGTGATAAGCCACACCCTGCGCATGGTTGCCGGCCGACATGGCGATCACGCCGCGCGTGCCGCCTTCAGAAAGATCGACCAGTTTGTTGCACGCGCCACGCTCCTTGAAGGACGACGTGAACTGCAGGTTTTCGAACTTCAGGAACACCTGCGCGCCCACGATTTCAGAGAGCGTGCGCGACTCCACGCAGGGCGTGTTGAGCACCTGGCCCTGCAGGCGCGCCGCGGCGCGACGGATAGCTTCGATTCCGACCATGGCGCGCATTGTGGCTGGAATCCAGCGGATCAGGGTTTTTACTCTTTCGGCGTCTTCCCGAAGCCAAAAGTCTGCGTTATGGTCGCTCCAAGTATTTCCTCGCAGGAGGTTGCCTGATGGTCAAGCGTGCGGGTGTCGATGTGGTGGCTGCTGCGGTGCGCGGGCAGGCCTTGCCTTCGCCCGGCCTCAAGGAAGCACCGGTGCTCGAGCTCATGTGCTCGCACTTCGTGCTCACGCTCGCCGCCAAGCAGGGGCCGCGCTTCAATGTGCGGCGCGATATCAACGGATTGCTCTCGCTCACCGGGCGCCACCTCGTGTGGCCCGCCGCGGTGCTGCAGCGATTGCGCGAGTTCCTGGGCCGCCGCTGTGCGGGCAACGAGGCGTGGAAAGGCGTCGAAGATTTCGACGGCCGCACGCTGCTCGAACGCCACGGCGTGTGGCGTGGCCCCTATGAAGAAGGCACGCTGTTCTTCTACCTCGACGAGTACGCGAAAGACCAGCCGAAAGACCTGCTCTCGGTGCTGGCCGTCACGCGCGACTGGCTCACGCACGCGCTGCGCAAGCAGTCGACGCTGGTCGAGAAGAACATCGACGCGCTCGCCGGCCTGCTGCAGCTCAACAAGGCCGAGCGCGCACTGCTCCTGTACGGCACGCTCGCGCGCTACCAGCGCGACCTGCGCTCGCTGCTGGTCGAGTTCAAGGTCAACAACGCGCCCGAGGCCTATGCCGCCATCGCCGACATCGCGGGCGTCAATGCGAGCGAGGTGGGCGAGGCGCTGCGCGCGGGCTCGCGGCTGGAGCGCATCGGCCTCGTCGAGAACCTCATCTCCGAGCACAACATCACCGACCTTGCCGACCTCATGAAGGTCAGCGAGAAGCTGCCGCCTGTGCTGATGCGCGAGTACCGCGACCACAACGAGCTGATGGCCGTGTTCACGCGGCCCTCGGCCAAGAGCGCGCTCACGCCGCACGACTTCTCCTTCGTGCAGGAAGACGCGCAGATGCTCGTCACGCTGCTGCGCGCGGCCGTCGCGCGCAAGGAGCCCGGCGTCAACGTGCTGCTCTACGGCCCGCCCGGCACCGGCAAGACCGAGCTGGCCAAGGTGGTTGCGCAGGCCGCGGGCCTGGAGCTCTTCGAGGTCGAGTACGCCGACCGCGACGGCAACTCGCTCAGCGGCCGCGACCGCTACCGCTCGCTGCAGATCGCGCAGGTGTTCCTCAAGGGCAGCGCGCAGGCCGCGCTGCTGTTCGACGAGGTCGAGGACGTGTTCCCGCCCATCAGCACCGAGGCCGCGCAGTTCATGGCGCGCGCCGAGCAGATCCCCGCGCCCGCCAGCGGCAGCGTGAGCGGCAAGGCCTGGGTCAACCAGATCCTCGAGGCCAACCCCGTGCCCACGCTGTGGGTCACCAACCGCATCGAGCAGATCGACCCGGCCTTCCGCCGCCGCTTCGCTTATCACCTGGAACTCAAGTCGCCGCCGCCCGGCGCGCGCGAGCAGCTCGTCAAGAAGACGCTCGAAGGCGTGGTCGTGTCCGAGGCCTTCACCGCCAAGCTGGCCGAGCGCAAGGGCCTCACGCCCGCGCAGATCCGCACCGCCGTGCGCTTCGCCGGCCTGGCGAAGACCGACGAGGCTTCGGTCGAGGCCCTCATCGAGCGCCAGCTGCGCAACGCCGACCTCGCGCTGGGTACGCTCGACAAGAGCCCGGCCGAGCGCCGCAGCGTCACCGCCTACGACCTGGACATGCTCCACGTCGAGACCCGCTTCGAGATCCCGCGCATCGTCGAGGCGCTGAAGGCGCGCGGCCACGGCACGCTGTGCTTCTACGGCGCGCCCGGCACCGGCAAGACCGCGCTGGCCGAGCACATCGCCAAGGCCGTGGGGCGCCCGCTCATCGTCAAGCAGGCCAGCGACCTCATGAGCAAGTACGTCGGCGAGACCGAGCAGAACATGGCCGCCATGTTCAAGGAGGCCGAGTCCGAGAAGGCCGTGCTGCTGCTGGACGAGGCCGATTCGTTCCTGCAGGACCGGCGCGGCGCGCAGCGCACCTACGAGGTCACCGAGGTCAACGAGATGCTGCAGGGCATGGAGCGCTTTCGCGGCGTGTTCGTGTGCACCACCAACCTGCTCGACCGGCTCGACCAGGCGGCGCTGCGGCGCTTCACCTTCAAGATCAAGTTCATGCCGCTCACCGCGGCCCAGCGTGAGCGCATGTTCGTCACCGAGGCACTCGCGGGCGACGCGGCCCTGCTCACGGGCGAGGTGCGCGCGCGCCTGGCGCTGCTGTCGCAGCTGTGCCCGGGCGACTTCGCGGCCGTGAAGCGGCAGACCGACATCCTCGCGGCCGAGTTCTCGGCGGCGGAGTTTCTCGAACAGCTCGAAGCCGAGCACCGCATCAAGCCCGAGGTGCGCGAATCGCGCGGCATGGGCTTCATCCAGTAGCGGGCGCGCGTCCCGCCCCCGCGCCCCGAACAAAAACCGATCAGCACTGTCCGCCACCGCGGACGCCAGGAGGACCCCGATGGCCTTTCGCAATGCACACGCGTCGCGGCGCTCGCGGGCCCTGGCCGCCACCACCGGCGCGGTGGCGCTCGCCCTGGCCGGCCTGCTGGCGGGGTGTGGCGGAGGCGGCGGGGGAGGAGGTGGCGGCGGTGGCTTCCCGATCGGCGTGCTGCCGACGCCCGCGCCGGGAGGCGGAGGCAACGGGGGCGAGGGCGGCATCGTCGCGTCCTCGACCGTCGCCGGCCAGTGCGTCGCGCCGCGCCGGGGCACCAACCCCGCGACGGGCCGCGCCTATCCCGACACCGCCGGCACCGTCGACAACGAGAAGAGCTGGGTGCGCGGCTGGATCGACGAAACCTACCTTTGGTACAACGAGGTGCCCACGACCCTCAAGGCGTCCGACTACGCCACGCCGTTGACCTGGTTCAGCGTGCTCAAGACGCAGGCCACCACGCCCTCGGGCCAGCTCAAGGACCGCTTCCATTTCTACCTCGACACCGAGGCGTACCGCCTGGAGTCCGAGGGCGGCGTGTCGGTCGGCTACGGCATGGACACGGCGGCGGTGCGCAGCTCGCCGCCGCGCAACATCCGCCTCGCCTTCGTCGAGCCGGGTTCGCCGGCGGCGGCGGCCGGCCTGGCGCGCGGGGCCAAGCTGGTCGCGGTCGACGGCGTCGACGTGGTGGCCAGCACCGGGCAGGCCAATGTCGACATCATCAACCGCGCGATCTCGCCGCAGGTCCTCGGCGAGAAGCACACCTTCACCTTCGAGGTGAGCGGCACGCGCGGCAGTCCGATCGAGCTCACGGCCCAGCGCATCACGAGCACGCCGGTGCTGTATACCCGCACCATCGGGCCGGCCGGCAACCGCGTGGGCTACCTGCTGTTCAACGACCACATCTCGACCGCCGAGGGGCAGCTCGTCACGGCCATGAACACGCTCAAGCAGGACGGCGGCGTCCAGGACCTCGTGATCGACATGCGCTACAACGGCGGCGGCCAGCTGCGCATCGCGAGTCAGCTGGCCTACATGGTGGCCGGGCCGGGCCCGACGAACGGCAAGACCTTCGAGTTGCTGACCTTCAACGACAAGAACCCGTACCGCACCACGCTCGCGGACAACCTCACGCCCTTCTTCACGACCACCCGGGCCGGCCAACCCCTGCCCACGCTGGGCCTGTCGCGCGTCACGCTGCTGACGGGCCGCAGCACCTGCTCGGCCAGCGAGTCGGTCATCAACAGCCTGCGCGGCGTGGGCGTCACGGTCAACCTCGTGGGCGCCACCACCTGTGGCAAGCCCTACGGGTTCGTCCCGCAGGACAACTGCGGCACCACCTACTTCGCGGTCAACTTCAAGGGCGTCAACCAGGCCGGCTTCGGCGACTACGGCGACGGCTTTGCACCCAATGCCAGCTGCGCCGTGGCCGACGACTTCGACCACCTCCTGGGCGACGCCGCCGAAGGTCGGCTGGCCGCGGCGCTGCGGCTGCGTGACACCGGTTCGTGCACCGCGGCCACGGCATCCGCCAAGGCCGCGGACGCCCCGGGCCTGGAGAAGGCCGCCGCGCCGGTGGAAGAAGACGAGCCCTTCCTGCGCCCCCGCTCGCCGCTGCGCGAGAACCGGCTGATCGACCTTGTGCCCAACCCGGGCTGATAGACGGCCTGACCCCGCGCGCGAGGCCGGCGCCAGCCTCGCGGAAAACCCCTAGCCGCACCCCATTGCCACGCCTGCGGCCTGCCACTTAGAGTTTGGCAAACGTTTGCGCAAAGGTTTGCGCAAACGTTTTCACTCCTGGCGCTCCTCTGGGAACCGGGCTTGAAACCAAACACTTAGGAGAAGCAGATGCGCAAATGGACAGTGACGACCTTCTGGCTCGTCGTCGTGGCCGTGCTCACGGCATGCGGCGGCGGGGGCGGCAATGACGGCATCGGCCTGGCGCCCGGGTTCGCCGCGCCGCCGGTGGCGCAGAAAGTCATCATCGACAGCGACTACAACACCATGAGCGACGACGGCCAGCTCGGCGTCATGGCCGCGCAGCTGCAGGCCGAGGGCAAGGTGCAGGTGATGGGCATCAGCGTCGTCTCGGGCAACCAGTGGCTCAAGCAGGGCGTGGCCGACGCGCTGATGTCGGTCGAGCGCCTGGGCGTGGGCCAGCGCATCGGCGTCTACGTGGGCGAGAACTACGCCATCAACCACGACTACGCCACCATCGAGGCCGAGATGAAGGCCGGCGCGGGCGGCGACGGCTACCTGGGCGCCTGGAGCGGCCCCGAGCCCAAGACCGACGCCGACCTCAAGCCCTCGCCCGACGGCTTCGCCACGCGCACCGTGGTGCAGCGCAAGAGCGCGGTCGACTTCATCATCGACACCGTCAAGGCCAACCCGAACGAAATCACCATTCTGGCCATCGGCCCGCTCACCAACATCGCGCTGGCCGTGAAGAAGAGCCCCGAGATCGTGCCGCTGATCAAGAAGATCATCTACATGGGCGGCGCCGTCGACGTGGCCGGCAACACCACCCATTTCGCCGAGTTCAACTGGTGGTTCGACCCCGAGGCCGCGCAGTTCGTGGTGCGCCTGCCGATCCCGCAGGTGGTGGTGCCGCTGGACGTGACCGACACCGTGTTCCTCACCAAGCCCGTCTACGACCGCATCGCGCACCCGGCCAAGCCGACGGCCGTGACCGAGGTGTTCCGCAAGCTCAACGGCTACGGCTTCAGCGGCACCAACGGCTTCGAGAACAACCCGAACTACACGCAGAACATCTGGGACACGCTGGTGCTGGCCTACCTCATCGATCCGCGCTACGCCACGCAGACCGTCGAGCGCTATGTCGACGTGGTCGCCAAGCCCGGCGCCGCCGACAACGGCCGTTCCATCGGCTACACCACGCCGCCCGCGGGCGTGCCGCTGCAGAAGATGACGGTGGTGAAGAAGTTCGACAACGCGCGCTTCTTCGAGCTCTACATCGACCTGCACACGCGACCGGTGCCGATCACGCTGCCGGCGAGCGGCTCGTAAATCAACTGTCGCCCACAGCCTGCGCGCGGGGCCGGAGCGCCGATACTCCAGCCCTCGAACAGGGAACACACGCATGCTGATCGGCATCGATATCGGAACCTCCGCGGTCAAGATCGTCCTGACCGACCTGCAGCTGCTGCATGTCGTAGCCACGGTCGATCGGCCGCTTACTTCGCAGTACCCGCAGCCGCTGTGGTGCGAGCACGACCCCGACCAGTGGTGGGCTGCCGTGGCCGACGGCCTCGACGAACTGGCGCGCACGCACCCGACAGCGATGGCCGGCGTGCAAGGCATCGGCCTGTCGGGCCAGATGCACTCGCTGGTGCTGCTCGATGCGGCCGACCGCCCCGTGCGCCCCGCGATCTTGTGGAACGACGGCCGCGCCGCTGCCGAGGCCGCCGAACTCATGCAGACCGACCTGGCCCTGCGCCGCGCGGTCGGCGTGCAGCCGATGGCGGGCTTCACCGGCCCCAAGCTGCGCTGGCTGCGCACCCACGAGCCCGAGGCCGTGGCGCGTGCCCGCTCGCTGCTGCTGACCAAGGACTACGTGCGCCTGCAGCTGTCGGGCGAGAAGGTGACCGACGTCACCGACGCGGCCGGCACCTGGCTGTTCGACCAGGCGCAGCGCCGCTGGTCGCCGCAGGCGCTCGCCGCCTGCGGGGTCGATCCCGCCTGGCTGCCGCGCGTGGTCGAGTCGTGCGAACCCTGCGCCACCGTGCGCGATGCATTGGCTGCGCGCTGGGGCTTGCCGCGCGGCGTGCCGATTGCGGGCGGCGCGGGCGATGCCGCGGCGGGCGGCGTCGGCATCGGCGTGGTCGGGCCGGGCGACGGCTTCGTGTCGCTCGGCACCTCGGCGCAGATCCTGGTGGCCGACACCGCGCACCGTCCCGATCCCGAGCGGCTGGTGCACGCCTTCTGCCATGCGCTGCCGCAGCGCTGGTACCGCATGGCGGCGCTGCTCAACGGCGCGAGCCCGCTCGCGGCGCTGGCGTCGTGCACCGGCGGTGCCTCGGTCGGCGCGCTGCTGGCCGAGGTCGAGGCCGCGTACGCCGGGCCCTCGCGCCTGCTCGCGCTGCCTTATCTGTTCGGCGAGCGCACGCCGCACAACAACCCGTTCGCGCGCGGCGCGATCGTCGGGCTCTCGGGCGCCACCACGCGCGCCGACCTGATGCAGGCGGTCTGCGAAGGCATCGCCTTCTCGCTCGCCGACGGGCTGGAAGCGCTGAGCGCGCAGACGGCGCGGCCCGAGCGCCTGGCGCTGATCGGCGGCGGCGCGCGCTCCGCCTTCCTGGCGCAGCTGATCGCCTCGGTGCTCGACGTGCCGCTGGTGCTGTACGAATCCGCCGACCGCGGCCCGGCCTTCGGTGCGGCGCGGCTCGCGCGGCTGGCGGTCACGGGCGAAGACCCGGCGGGTGTGGTCGTCGCGCCTGCCGTGCGCCAGGTGCTGGCGCCCGACGCCGCCTTGCATGCGGCCTACCAGCCCCGGCTGGAGGCCTTCCGCACGCTCTACCGCGCGATGGCGCCCGTGTGGGCATCGGTGGCCTGACGAGGCGCTCGTCGGCTCAGTCCGGCGTGAGCCCGGCGGTGTCCACCACCTTCTTGTACACGTCGAACTCGGCGGCGATCTGCTGCGTGAATTCCTGCGGCGTGTTGCCGACGACGAAGGAGCCGGTGTCCTGGATGCGCTTGCGCACGGCAGGATCTTCGAGCGACTTGCGCGCCGCCGCGTGCACCTTGTCCACCACGTCCTTGGGCAGGCCCTTGGGGCCCACGATGCCGTAGTACGCCATGCGGTTCACCGGCGCGAGGCCGACCTCCTTGAAGGTCGGCACGTCGGGCAGGTCCTTCAGGCGCTCGGACGCCGCCACGACGATCGGGATCAACCGGCGGTCCTTGATGAAGGGCAGCGCCGACGGCAGGTTGTCGAAGATCATCGCGACCTGGCCCGCGACGGTGTCGTTGAGCGCCGGGCCCGACCCCCGGTACGGGATGTGCGTGACGGACGCGCTGGCCATGCCCTTGTACAGCTCCATCTGCAGGTGCCCGATGCTGCCCGTGCCTGCGGTGGCGTAGGCGTACTTGCCGGGATTCTTCTTCAGCACCTCGATGAAGCCCTTGTAGTCCCGTGCCGGAAAGCTGGGGTGGACCGCAATGACATTGGGCGTGGCCGCCAGGTTGATGATCGGCGTGAAGTCGGCCTTCGGGTTGTACGGCACCTTGGGGTTGATGGCCGGATTCGCCGCCGTCGTGGACACCGTACCGATGCCCAGCGCGTAGCCGTCGGGCGTGGCGCGCGCGGTCTCGGCGGCCCCGATCGCGCCGCCCGCGCCCGACTTGTTCTCGACGATGACGCTCTGCCCCAGGTGCCTGCCCAGGGGCTCGGAGATGACGCGCGCAATGATGTCCGTCGTGCCGCCCGGCGCGAACGGCACCTGCAGCTTGACGGGCTTGTCGGGGTAGCCCTGCGCATGGACGGGCACGGCCGCTGCCAGCAGGCAGGCGAGGGCGAACAGGGTGGGGTTTTTCGGCAAGGTGTCTTCCTCCTCTTGGATTGATGGAATGGGTGGGATGAGTGGGGGGCGGGTCAGGGGCTCCGCGGAATCAGGCAGCTCGCATCGAGCTCACCCGGGTCGTTGACGCCGAGCATCGCCATGTTCCGGTCGACCTCGTCCCGCAGCAGCCGGATCGCGTGCGTGACGCCCGCGTGGCCGCCCACGGCGGCGGCATACATGAACGGCCGGCCGGCGAACACGGCCTTGGCGCCCAGCGCCAGCGCCTTCAGCACATCGCTGCCGCGGCGCACGCCGCCGTCGACCATCACGGGCAGTTCGCCCGCGGCGTCCAGCACCTGCGGCAGGGCGCGCAGGGCCGGGGCCGCGCCGTCGAGCTGCCGGCCGCCGTGGTTGGAGACGATGAGGCCGTCGGCACCGAGCTGCCGCGCGCGCCGCGCATCGGCCGGATGAAGAATGCCCTTCAGGATCAGCGGTCCGCGCCACTGCTGCCGGATGCGGGCGATGTGGTCCCAGTGGATGTGGTCGCGGCCGGTCGTGTCGCGGATCGCGGTGCTGGAGAAAAGAGGCGCGCCGCGCGTGGCGAACGAGTTCTCGAAATGCGGCATGCCCTGCGCCACGAAGGTCCGCGCGAGCGTGCCGAGCAGCCAGCGCGGCCGCACGAGGCCGTCCCAGGCCAGCCGCAAGCTGGGCCGCAGCGGCGTCGTGAAGCCGGCACGCACGTTGTTTTCGCGGTTCGCCCAGACCGGAATGTCGACCGTGACGACCAGGTGGCGAAAGCCCGCGCCGGCGATGCGCGCCACCAGGCCGTCGATGCGCGCCGCATCGCCCGGCAGGTAGGCCTGGAACCACGTGCCGGGCGCGGCCTGGGCCACTTCTTCCATCGGAATGAGCGAGGTGCCGCTCATGACCGCGGGAATGCCGGCCGCCTGCGCCGCCTGCGCGAGCACCAGGTCGCCGCGGTAGGCCGACAGCGCGCTGATGCCGACAGGCGCGATCCCGAAGGGCGACGCGTAGCGCTGGCCGAACAGCGTGACCTCCTGCGAGCGCCGGGAGACGTCGACCAGCACCCGGGGCAGGAAGTCGTGCGCGTCGAACGCGGCGCGGTTGGCGTCCAGCGAGCGGTTGTCTTCCGCCGCACCGGCGATGTAGCCGAACAGCGGGCGCGGCAGCCGGCGCTTGGCCGCGTGCTCGAAGTCCTGCAGCGACAGGATGCCGGCCAGACGCCGCGGCGTCGCGGCGGCAGCAGCAGGGGCTTGCGCCGGCGCGGTGCGCGGGGCATCGAAGGCACGCGAGAAAACAGTCATGTCCGCCATCCAGTCAGTCGTTCGGTCCGCGCGGACTGTAGGCGTGCAGAAGGTTTAAAAAAAGCGAATTTATGGTAATTTGCCATTTCGCTTTTTTCGAAATGACAGAGGGGGACGGCGCATGACGCTGAAGCAACTGGAGGCGTTCTACTGGGCCGCGACCTGCGCCAGCTTTGCGCTTGCGGCGCAGCGGCTGCACCTGTCGACCTCGTCGCTGTCCAAGCGACTGGCCGAGCTGGAGGTGTCGCTCGGCGCGTCCTTGTTCGACCGCGCCGGGCAGCGGGCCACGCTCACGGATGCGGGTGAGCGTTTCCTGCCGCGCGCCGCCGCGCTGCTGCTGGCGGCCGACGAGACGAAACGGTCGATCGGCGCGCCCGCCAGCCTCGGAGGTCGCTGCACCTTCGGCATCGGAGAACTGAGTGCGCTGACCTGGCTGCCCCAGCTCGTCGCGCACGTCGGTCGGCACCTGCCGGACCTGCGCCTGGAGCCGCATGTCAACTTCGGCTCGGCGCTGGACGAGCGCCTTCGCAACGGCGAGCTCGACTGCGCGGTGATCGCCGGGCGCTCACCGCACCACGGGCTGATCTCGTCGCACACCGTGGGCCAGGCGCATTTCGTGTGGGTGGCCGCGCCCGCGCTGGCGGGCAAGACCACGACCCTCGGCGCGCCGCTGCTCGCGCAGCATCCCATCGTGACGCTGCCGACCGGCGCGGGCACCAGCCGCCTGCTTGACGAATGGCTCATGGCCGAGAACCTCGAGGCGCCGCATCGCCTCAGCTGCAACAGCTGGGGCGCCGTCGCCGGCCTGCTGATCGAGGGGATCGGTGTCGGGTTCCTGCCGGAAGGCTGGGCGCGCCTGCTGTCGCGCCGCGGCGACCTGCGCATCCTGAAGACCCGCCAGGCCCTGCCCGCGCTGACCTACACCTTCCAGAAGCGCAGCAACGACGAGCGCCATCTGCTGACGGCCATGCGCGCCGCGGTGCTCGCGTCCATCGATTTCTCGAAGGCGGCCCGCCTGCTCTAGGTGGAGAGGGTCAGAAGGCTTCGCACACGCGAAGCACTTCAGAGCCGTAGGCCTCGAGCTTCTTCGTGCCGATCCCGCTGATGCCCTGCAGGTCTTCGAGCGTCGCGGGCGCGCGCTCGGCAATGGCGGCCAGCGTGGCGTCGTGGAAGATCACGTAGGCCGGCAGGTTGTGTTCCTTGGCCACCTCGGCGCGCCAGGCCTTGAGCGCCTCGAAGCGCTTCTTGCCCACGTCGTCCAGCGAGGCGGCCGCCGGCGACGGTGCGCCCTTGGCCACCTTCTCGCGCCGGGGCTTGCGCTCGGCCGGCGACGACACCGACTCGCGCAGCGACACCGAGGTCTCGCCCTTGAGCACCGCGCGCGAGCCCTCGGTGAGCTTCAGCGTGTTGAACGCTTCGGCGTCCACCGCCAGCGCGCCGGTGGCGATCAGCTGGCGCAGCACGCCGCGCAGCGCCACCTCGCTGAACTCCGCGCCGATGCCGAAGGTGCTGATGCGCTCGTGGCCGAACTGCTTGACCTTCTCGGTCGCCTTGCCGCGCAGGATGTCCATGATGTGGCCCGCGCCGAAGCTGATGCCGCTGAGCTGCTGCACGCGGTAGATGGTGCTCAGCAGCTTGCGCGCGGCATCGGTGCCGTCCCACACCTGCGGCGGGTTCAGGCAGTTGTCGCAGTTGCCGCAGGGCGTGCTCTTCTCGCCGAAGTAGCCCAGAAGGCGCACGCGGCGGCAGTCGCTGGCCTCGGCCAGCGAGAGCAGGGCGTCGAGCTTGCCGCGCATCACCTGCTTGAACTCTTCGCCGGCCGGGCTCTCGTCGATCATGCGGCGCTGGTTCACCACGTCGTTCAGGCCGTAGGCCATCCAGGCGTCGGCGGGGGCGCCGTCGCGGCCCGCGCGACCGGTTTCCTGGTAGTAGCCCTCGATGTTCTTGGGCATGTCGACGTGGCCCACGAAGCGCACGTCGGGCTTGTCGATGCCCATGCCGAAGGCGATGGTCGCGACCATCACGATGCCTTCCTCGCGCAGGAAGCGGTCCTGGTGCTTCTGACGCACCGCCGCGTCCAGGCCTGCGTGGTATGGCAGCGCGTTGATGCCGGCGCCCTGCAGCGTCGTCGCGAGGTCTTCCACACGCTTGCGCGACTGGCAATAGACCACGCCCGCGTCGCCCTCGTGCTCGCGCTCGATGAAGCGCAGCAGCTGCGTGGTGGCGTCTTTCTTCTCGACGATGGTGTAGCGGATGTTCGGGCGGTCGAAGCTGGAGACGAACTGGCGCGCTTCCTCCAGCTGCAACCGTTCGACGATGTCGGCGCGCGTGAGGTCGTCGGCCGTGGCCGTGAGCGCGATGCGCGGCACGCCCGGGTAACGCTCGTGCAGCACGGTGAGCGCGCGGTACTCGGGGCGGAAGTCGTGGCCCCACTGGCTCACGCAATGCGCCTCGTCGATGGCGAACAGCGAGAGCTTGCCGCGCTCGTTCAGCGAATCGAGCTGCGACAGGAAGCGCGGCGTGTTCACCCGCTCGGGCGCCGCGTACAGCAGCGTGATCTCGCCGCGCAGCATGCGGCGCTCCACGTCCTGCGTCTGCTCCCAGTCCAGCGTGGAATTGAGGAACGCCGCGCTCACCCCCGCCTCGTGCAGCGCGCCGACCTGGTCGTGCATCAGCGCGATCAGCGGCGACACCACCACCGCCACGCCGCGCCCCGCGCGCTGCCGCGCGATGGCCGGAATCTGATAACAGAGCGACTTGCCGCCGCCCGTGGGCATGAGCACCAGCGCGTCGCCGCCGCCCACCACGTGCTCCACGATGTCCTGCTGGGCCCCGCGAAAGCGCGCGTAGCCGAACACGTCGTGAAGGATGTCGGCGGGGGCCGCGCTGCCGGAGCTGCTGCCGTCGCTGGACGCGTCGAAGGGGCGGGGAGCGAGGGAAGACACAGGCGGGGGTGCGAAGGGCGGGGGAGGGGGAGAAAAGGGCCGGAGCCGGGGCGGACGCCGATTGTCCCCCAGCGGCTCCGATATGACTGTGGCACGGCGTTTGCAATGGTGAACCCCGTCCCGGCACCCCTCTTGTCTAGACAGCAAACTGGGGCATTTCTCTCGGAGATGCACCAAAACAGGACTTTCGGGTTATCCTGTATATACAAGTTGGGGCGCCTGGCAACAATGCGAGGCGTGCTGCCCATATCCCCCGGGCATGTATCGCCGAGTCACCTCTCTCAAAAAATGGAACCAGGAGTCCCCATGGTCAAGACGGTAGTTGTGAAAGTCGCTTCGCTGCTGGCAGCAGGTGCATGTGCAGCGGGCATGGCCGGAACGGCCGCCGCCCAGGACACGAAGATTTCGCTCGGCATGTCCGGCTGGACCGGCTTTGCGCCGCTGTCGCTGGCCGACAAGGCCGGCATCTTCAAGAAGAACGGGCTGGACGTCGAACTCAAGATGATCCCGCAGAAGGACCGCCACCTGGCGCTGGCCTCCGGCGCGATCCAGTGCGCGGCCACCACGGTGGAGACGCACGTGGCCTGGAACGCCAACGGCGTGCCGATCGTGCAGATCTTCCAGATGGACAAGTCCTACGGCGCCGACGGCCTGGCCGTGCGCAACGACGTGAAGAGCTTTGCCGACCTCAAGGGCAAGAGCATCGGCGTGAGCGCCCCGGGCACCGCGCCGTACTTCGGCCTGGCCTGGATGCTCAGCAAGAACGGCATGAGCCTGAAGGACGTGAAGGTGGTCTCGCTCGAGCCGCAGCCCGCCGCGCAGGCTTTCGTGGCCGGCCAGAACGACGCCGCCATGACCTACGAGCCCTACCTCTCGACCGTGCGCGCCAACCCCGCCGCCGGCAAGATCCTGGCCACCACGCTCGACTACCCGATGGTGATGGACACCGTCGGCTGCGCGCCCACCTGGCTCAAGGCCAACGCCAAGGCCGCCGCCGCGCTCACCAAGTCGTACTTCGACGCGCTGGACATGATCAAGGCCGACCCGGCCAAGGCCAACGAACTCATGGGCTCGGCCGTCAAGCAAAGCGGCGAGCAGTTCGCCAAGTCGTCGGCCTACCTGCGCTGGCAGGATAAGGCCGCCAACCAGAAGTTCTTCGCGGGCGAGCTCACCAGCTTCATGAAGGAAGCCGCGGCCATCCTGCTGGAGGCCGGCGTGATCCGCAAGGCGCCGGAAGACTATGCCGCCACCTTCGACGCCAGCTATGTCAAGTAAGGCCTTGCCGCAGATGCAACCGATGACCGCCGCTCCGGCGCGCGCCGTGACGCCGCCGCCCGCGCCTCCCGTGCGGCGCCGCGTGTTCGCGCCGCTCGAACCCATCAGCGCATCCGCGCGCACGATGCTGGGGCTGGGCTTCTTCGTGCTCTTCGTGGTGGTGTGGGGCATCGCCACGCTGGGCGGCTTCGTGTCGCCCACCTTCCTGGCGAGCCCGATCACGATGGTCAAGGAGGGCTGGCTGCTCTTCACCGAGTACGGCTTCATCGGCGACATCGGCATGACCGTGTGGCGCGTGTTCGGCGGCTTCCTGCTGGCGGCCGTCATCGCGGTGCCGCTGGGCGTGGCCATGGGCACCTGGAAGACGGTCGAGGCTTTCTTCGAGCCCTTCGTGTCGTTCTGCCGCTACCTGCCGGCCTCGGCTTTCATCCCGCTGCTCATCCTGTGGGCGGGCCTGGGCGAAATGCAGAAGCTGCTGGTGATCTTCATCGGCTCGTTCTTCCAGATCGTGCTGATGGTGGCCGTCACCGTGGGCGGCGCGCGGCGCGACCTCGTCGAAGCGGCCTACACGCTGGGCGCCAACAGCCGCGGCATCGTGGCGCGCGTGCTCATTCCGGGCGCCGCGCCGGGCATCGCCGAAACGCTGCGCCTCGTGCTGGGCTGGGCCTGGACGTATGTGATCGTGGCGGAACTCATCGGCTCCTCGTCGGGCATCGGCCACATGATCACCGACAGCCAGGCGCTGCTGAACACCGGGCAGATCATCTTCGGGATCATCGTGATCGGCGTCATCGGCCTGTTGTCCGACTTCGCTTTCAAGGCGATGAATCGCCGTCTGTTTGCATGGGCTGCACTGTGAAGAATCAACTCTCCATTCAAGGCGTCTCGCGCGTCTTCACCGGCACCAAGGGCCAGCGCACGCAGGCGCTGCAGCCGATCGACTTCGAGGTGAAGGAGAACGACTTCGTCACCATCCTCGGCCCCTCGGGCTGCGGCAAGTCGACGCTCTTGCGCATCGTGGCGGGGCTCGACTTCCCGACCACCGGCCAGGTGATGCTCGACGGCGAGCGCATCGAAGGCCCCGGCGCCGACCGCGGCGTGGTGTTCCAGAGCTACACGCTCTTCCCGTGGCTCACGGTGGCGCAGAACATCCGCTTCGGCCTGCGCGAGCGCGGCATGAGCGAGGCCGACCAGAAGGAACGCAGCGAGTTCTTCATCGCCAAGGTCGGCCTGCGCGGCTTCGAGCACCACTTTCCCAAGCAGCTCTCGGGCGGCATGCAGCAGCGCACCGCCATTGCGCGCGCGCTGGCCAACGACCCCAAGATGCTGCTGCTCGACGAGCCCTTCGGCGCGCTCGACAACCAGACGCGCGTGCTGATGCAGGAGCTCTTGCTCGGCATCTGGGAGTCGGCGCAGAAGACGGTGCTGTTCGTCACGCACGACATCGACGAGGCGATCTTCATGGCCAACCGCGTGGCGGTGTTCAGCGCGCGGCCGGGCCGCATCAAGACCGAGATCGCGGTCGACTTTCCGCACCCGCGCAGCTACACCATCAAGACCTCGCCCGAGTTCATGGACATCAAGGCGCGCCTGACCGAAGAAATCCGCGCCGAGTCGATGGCCGCTGCGGAGCATTAAGCCCCCGATGAAACGCGACCTGCCGTCCCTCGCGCTCTATGCGCAAGTCAAGGATCACATCTCCCGCAAGATCCAGGACGGCACGTGGCCGCCCGGCCACCGCCTGCCTTCCGAGAACGAGCTGGTCGCGCAGTTCGGCATGGCGCGCATGACCGTGAACCGCGCCCTGCGCGAACTCATGGAGCAGGGGCGCATCGTGCGCGTGGCCGGCGTCGGCAGCTTCGTGGCCGAGAACAAGCCGCAGTCGACGCTGCTGCAGATCGCCAACATCGCCAGCGAAATCCGCCAGCGCGGCCACGACTACCGCTGCGAGATGCTCGCGGTCGAGCGCCTCGCGGCCTCGCCCGACGTGGCGGCCTGGCTCGACCTGCGCGCGGGCGACTCGGTGTTCCACAGCGCCTGCCTGCACCTGGACAACGACACGCCCGTGCAGCTCGAGGAGCGCTACGTCAACCCGCTGGTCGTGCCCGACTTTCTCGAGCAGGACTTCACGGTCGTGCCGCCCAGCGAGTACCTGGTGCGCAACGTGCCCTTCGACCAGATCGAACACGTCGTCGATGCCGTGCTGCCCAGCGCCGAACAGGCCGAGCGGCTCGCGATGGCGCCCACCGACCCCTGCCTGCTGCTGACGCGCCGCACCTGGATCCGCAACACGCCCGTGACCTGGGTGCGCTGCCTGCATCCCGCTTCGCGCTACAGCCTGGGCAGCCGATTCAAGTCCGACGGCAACCCGACCTTCGGCTAGACAGACCGTTTTTTTTCGACCCTCAGAGGCTTACGTTTTCTCTCGCAACCACTTGTATAGACAGGTTCACATGCCAAGCAATCACACCGCCACTTCCCACGCCACATTGACCCTCACGCCCGGCAAGGTCGACCTCGCGATGCTGCGACGCATCCAGGCCGGCGGCGTGCACCTTGCGCTCGACCCGTCGGTGCAGGACGGCATGGCCAAGGCCGAGGCCGCGGTGCGCCACATCGTCGAGAACGACGAGGTGGTCTACGGCATCAACACCGGTTTCGGCAAGCTCGCCAGCACGCGCATCGGCAACGACCACCTGGCCGAGCTGCAGCGCAACCTCGTGCTCTCGCACAGCGTGGGCACCGGCGAGCCGCTGGCCGCGCCGGTGGTGCGCATGATCCTCGCGACCAAGGCCGTGAGCCTGGCGCGCGGCCACTCGGGCGTGCGGCCTGCGCTGGTCGATGCGCTGCTGGCGCTGTTCAACGCCGGCGTCACGCCCAGCATCCCGTGCAAGGGCTCGGTCGGCGCCTCGGGCGACCTCGCGCCGCTGGCCCACATGGCCTGCGTGCTCATCGGCGAAGGCGAAGCCACGCTGGCCGACGGCAAGAAGGTGAGCGGGGCCGAAGCCATGCGCAGCATCGGCCTCGAGCCCTTCGTGCTCGGCCCCAAGGAAGGCCTGGCGCTGCTCAACGGCACGCAGGTGTCGACCGCACTCGCGCTGGCCGGCCTGTTCGGCGCCGAAGACGTGTTCGCCGCCGCGCTGATGTCGGGCGCGCTGTCGCTCGAAGCCATCCAGGGCTCGATCAAGCCCTTCGACGCGCGCATCCACGCCGCACGCGGCCAGCCCGGCCAGATCGCCGTGGCCGGCGCCGTGCGCACGCTGCTCGACGGCAGCGAGATCGTGCCTTCGCACGCTGACTGCGGCCGCGTGCAGGACCCGTACTCGGTGCGCTGCATCCCGCAGGTGATGGGCGCCTGCCTCGACAACCTGGCCCACGCCTCGCGCGTGCTGGTCATCGAAGCCAACGCCGCATCGGACAACCCGCTCGTGTTCTGCGACACCGGCGAGGTGATCTCGGGTGGCAACTTCCACGCCGAGCCCGTCGCCTTCGCGGCCGACATCATTGCGCTGGCCGTGAGCGAAGTCGGCGCCATCGCCGAGCGTCGCCTCGCGCTGCTGCTCGACAGCGGCCTGTCGGGCCTGCCGCCCTTCCTGGTGCGCGACGGCGGCCTGAACTCCGGCTTCATGATCGCGCAGGTCACGGCCGCCGCGCTCGCCTCGGAAAACAAGTCGCACGCGCACCCCGCCAGCGTCGACAGCCTGCCGACCTCGGCCAACCAGGAAGACCACGTCTCGATGGCCACCTTCGCGGCGCGCCGCCTGGGCGACATGGTCAACAACACCGCCGTGGTGGTGGGCATCGAAGCGATGGCCGCCGCCCAGGGCATCGAACTCAAGCGCAAGCTGAAGAGTTCGCCGCTGGTGGAGGCGGAATTCGCCCGCATCCGCCAGAAGGTCGCGTTCCTCGAGACCGACCGCTACCTCGCACCCGACATCGAAGCCATGCGCCTGTGGGCGCTCGCGGCCGACCTGCCGGCCGCGCTGCTCGACATCCTGCCCAGCCACTCGAAGTGATCCGTACCGACCGCCACCCGACAAGGAGAACCACGCCATGAACGCACCCGACAAATTCGCCCTGAACACCCCCACCGGCGCCGATCCGCGCCATGACCCGACCCGCGTGATCCGCGCCCCGCGCGGCACCGAACTCAACTGCAAGAGCTGGCTCACCGAAGCGCCGTACCGCATGCTGCAGAACAACCTCGACGCCGAGGTGGCCGAGCGCCCGCAAGACCTCGTGGTGTACGGCGGCATCGGCCGCGCTGCGCGCGACTGGGCCTGCTACGACCAGATCCTCGCCTCGCTGAAGGAACTGGAAGACGACGAAACCTTGCTCATTCAATCGGGCAAGCCCGTGGGCGTGTTCAAGACGCACGCCGACGCACCGCGCGTGCTGCTCGCCAACTCCAACCTCGTGCCGAAGTGGGCCAACTGGGAGCACTTCAACGAGCTCGACCGCCAGGGCCTCTTCATGTACGGCCAGATGACGGCGGGCAGCTGGATCTACATCGGCAGCCAGGGCATCGTGCAAGGCACCTTCGAGACCTTCGTCGAAGCCGGCCGCCAGCACTACAACAACAGCCTCGCGGGCAAGTGGATCCTCACGGCAGGCCTGGGCGGCATGGGCGGCGCGCAGCCGCTCGCGGCCACGCTGGCCGGCGCCGTGTCGCTGAACATCGAGTGCCAGCAGTCGAGCATCGACTTCCGCCTGCGCACGCGCTACGTCGACAAGCAGGCACGCGATATCGACCACGCCTTCGAACTGATCAAGCAGCATTGCGACGCCAAGGAAGCCGTGTCGATCGCGCTGCTGGGCAACGCGGCCGACATCCTGCCCGAGCTGGTCAAGCGCGCGAAGGCCGGCGGCCTCAAGCCCGACCTCGTGACCGACCAGACCTCCGCGCACGACCTGATCAACGGCTACCTGCCCTCGGGCTGGAGCGTGCCGCAGTGGCAGGCCGCCATGAAGGACGCGTCGCAACACGACGCCCTGAAGAAGGCCGCCGCCAAGTCGTGCGCCGTGCACGTGCAGGCCATGCTCGACTTCCAGGCCATGGGCATCCCCACGGTCGACTACGGCAACAACATCCGCCAGGTCGCGTTCGACGAAGGCGTGAAGAACGCCTTCGACTTCCCGGGCTTCGTGCCGGCCTACATCCGCCCGCTGTTCTGCGAAGGCAAGGGCCCGTTCCGCTGGGTCGCGCTCTCGGGCGATCCGGAAGACATCTACAAGACCGACGCCAAGATCAAGGAGCTGTTCCCCGACAACACCCACACGCACCGCTGGCTCGACATGGCGCGCGAGCGCATCGCCTTCCAGGGCCTGCCCGCGCGCATCTGCTGGCTCGGCCTGGGCGAGCGCCACATCGCCGGCCTGGCCTTCAACGAGATGGTGAAGAACGGCGAGCTCAAGGGCCCGATCGTCATCGGCCGCGACCACCTGGACACCGGCTCGGTCGCCAGCCCGAACCGCGAGACCGAAGCCATGAAGGACGGCACCGACGCCGTCTCCGACTGGCCGCTGCTCAACGCCCTGCTCAACACGGCCGGCGGCGCGACCTGGGTCAGCCTGCACCACGGCGGCGGCGTGGGCATGGGCTACTCGCAGCATTCGGGTGTGGTGATCGTGTGCGACGGCACCGACGCCGCCGCCAAGCGCATCGGGCGCGTGCTCTTCAACGACCCGGCCACTGGCGTCATGCGCCATGCCGACGCGGGCTACGACATCGCGGTCGCCACCGCGAAGAAGCAGGGCCTGAAGCTGCCGATGATCAAGTAACGCCAGCAGGCGCCGCAGGTGAAGTAAAAAAGCGGGTCACCGACACCCCGACAAAGAAGGAGACCCGACGATGACCCTCGATGCTTCCGACCTGCAGCGCCGCGTGCGCGAACGCGTGGACGACGCGCTGGTGGCGCAGTTCCAGCGCGACGGCGCGGTCTGCATCCGCCAGCTGCTCACGGCCGACGAACTCGCGCTGCTGCGTGACGGCATCGAGGCGAACCTGGCCGCGCCCAGCCCGCGCGCCAAGGTCGCGAGCCGGCCCGACGACCCGGGCCGCTTCTTCGAGGACTTCTGCAACTGGCAGGAGATCGACGCCTTCGGCCGCTTCATCCGGCAGGCGCCGCTGGCGCCCCTCGCGCAGCGGCTCATGGGCTCGGACACCGTGCGCCTGTACCACGACCACCTGCTCGTGAAGGAACCCGGCACGCGCCAGCGCACGCCGTGGCACCAGGACCAGCCCTACTACAACATCGAGGGCATGCAGAACGTCAGCATGTGGATTCCGGTCGATCCGGTGTCGCGTGCCGCCACGCTCGAGTTCGTGGCTGGCTCCCACAAGGGGCCGTGGCTCATGCCGCGCACCTTCATGGACAACCACGCCAAGTGGTTCCCCGAAGGCAGCCTCGACGACCTGCCCGACATCGAGGGCGCGCGCGAGCGCTTCCCCATCGTCGGCTGGGACATCGAGCCTGGCGACTTCGTCTGCTTCCACATGCTCACGCTGCATGCGGCCGCCGGCGTGGAGGGGCCGAACCGGCGCCGCGTGTTCTCGGTGCGCTTTATGGGCGACGACATCCGCCACGCGCCGCGCAGCTGGAAGACCTCGCCCGATTTCCCGGGCCTGGCCGAGCGCCTGCCGGCCGGTGCGCCAATGGACGATCCGCTCTTTCCGCTGCTGGTGCGCTGAGCCTCGGTAAGACGAAGGTAGAAAGAAAAAACGCGCTCATTCCCATCGAGTGGGAATTCGGGCTTGGTCGTGAGAACGGCGAGCAAGATACTGCACGCCGCATCCACTTTCGACCGCCCAGCGATTGCCCCCGATGACGACCCCCCTTGACGCTCCCGCCCACAACGACCGCGCGCTGTTCGTGCTGTCGGTGCTGGCGCAAAGCAAGGCGGCGATGACGGCGGCCGAGCTCGTGCAGGCCACGGGCCTGTCGCAGAGCACGCTGTACCGCCAGGTCGCCACCTTGCGCCGCTGGGGCTTCGTGATGGAGTCCGAGGGCCGCTACTCGCCGGGGCCCGTCAGCGTGCAGCTGGCCAGCGGCTTCGACGGCAACTCCGACCTCGTGATGGCCGCGCGCGCCGACATGCGCGTGCTGGCGCAGCAGAGCCACGAGAGCGTGGCGCTCGTCACCCTGGTGAACGAGCGCGTCGTGTGCCTGGAGATGATCGACAGCGAACAGTCGCTGCGCTGCTCCTTCGACCGCGGCCGCAGCGTGCCCGCGCGCGACGGCGCCAGCGCCAAGTGCCTGCTGGCCCACGCGCCCGACGACGCGCGCGACCTGCTGCTCGACGGGCTGGACGAAGGCCCCGAACGCCGCGCCGAGCGCGCCGCCGAACTCGACGCCATCCGCGCCGCCGGCCATGCCGTGACCCACGGCGAGGTCGATGCCGGCGTGTGGGGCGCGAGCGCGCCGGTGCTGGCCGCGGGCCGGCGCCTGCGCGGGGCGATCACGTTGATGGCGCCGCTCACGCGCGTCGAAGGCATGGAAGCTGCATTGGTCCACATGACCGTCGTCACGGCGGCCCGCATCTCGCGCGCACTGCAGTAGCAGCCAGGCCGCCTTTTTCTTTTCTTTCTCCCTCCCTCACCTCCACGAAAGCCCTCCCCATGAACACCCGTCGCACCCTCGTCGCCGCCGCCCTGTCCGGCCTCGCCTTCTTCGGTTTCGCTGGCGCCGCGCAAGCCCAGGGCGAGCCGCTGCGCGTGGCCACCGACGCCACCTTCCCGCCGATGGAGTTCGTGGAAAACGGCAAGCGCACCGGCTTCGACGTGGAGCTGGTCGAGGCCATCGGCAAGACGCTGGGCCGCAAGATCGAGTGGATCGACATCGACTTCAAGGGCCTCGTGCCGGGCCTCATCTCCAAGCGCTTCGACATGGCCGTGTCGGGCATCTACATCACCGACGAGCGTAAGAAGGTTGTCGACTTCACCGTGCCGTACTACGCCGGCGGCCTCGTGGTCATGGTGAAGGACAACAACACCACCATCAAGAAGCCGGCCGACATCAACGGCAAGAAGGTCAGCGTGCAGGTGGGCACCAAGTCCGTGTCGTACACGAAGGAGAAATTCCCGCAGGTGCAGCTGATGGAAGTCGAGAAGAACCAGGAGATGTTCAACCTCGTGGACATCGGCCGCGCCGACGCCGCCGTCACAGGCAAGCCCGCGGCCTTCCAGTACGTGCGCACGCGCGGCGGCCTGAAGGTGCTCGACGAGCAGATCACCACCGAGGAATACGGCATGGCCATCCGCAAGGACACGCCCGAGCTCACCAAGGCCGTGAACGGCGCGATCGAGAAGCTCAAGGCCGACGGCACCTACGCCGCGATCGTGAAGAAGTGGTTCAGCGCCAACGCCAAGTAAGCGCGCCATGGACTTCGATTTCTCGCCCGTCTGGCAGGGCTGGCCCGACCTGCTGCGCGGCGCGCTGGTCACGGTGGAGATCACCGCCTGCGCGTTGGCGCTCGGTTGCGTGCTGGGCCTCCTGGTCGGCATCGGCCGGCTGAACCCGAAGCGGCGCTGGATCTACGGCGTGTGCACCGCCTACGTGGCGGCGATTCGCGGCACGCCGCTGCTGGTGCAGCTGTTCATCCTGTTCTTCGGCCTGCCGCACTTCGGCATCCTGCTGCCGGCCTTCGTGTGCGGCGTGCTGGGGCTCGGCGTGTACTCGGGCGCCTATGTGTCCGAGATCGTGCGCGGCGCGATCCAGTCGATCGACAAGGGCCAGACCATGGCCGCGCAGTCGCTGGGCATGACGCCCGGCGTGGCGATGCGCCAGATCGTGCTGCCGCAGGCCGTGGTGCGCATGATTCCGCCGCTGGGCAACGAGTTCATCGCGCTCATCAAGAACTCGGCGCTGGTGTCGCTCCTGACCATTCATGACGTGATGCACGAAGGCCAGAAGATCATCAGCGTGTCGTACCGCTCGCTCGAGGTGTACCTGGCCATCGCGCTCGTGTACTTCATGCTCACGGGCACGATGACCCTGATCCTGCGGCATTTCGAACAGAAGCTGCGCCAGGGCGGGTTGATGCGATGAGCGTGCAGCGTTTTTCGCGCGCGACCCTGCGCGCCACGCCCTGGAAGAACGGCGGCGGCACCACGCAGGAAATCGCCAGCTGGCCGCCAGGCGCGGGGCTCGACAGCTTCGGCTGGCGTGTGAGCATCGCCACCATCGCGTCGCCGGGCCCGTTCTCGGTGTTCCCGGGCATCGACCGCCAGATCATGCTGCTCGAAGGCGACGGCGTGCGCCTCTTCACGCACGACGGCCGCGTGTCGCACCGGCTCGACGTGCCGCACCAGCCCTTCGCCTTTTCGGGCGACGCCCCGATCGACTGCACGCTGCTCGGCGGCGCCTCGAACGACTTCAACGTGATGGCGCGCGGCGGCCAGTGGCGTGCCGACGTGCAGGTGCTGGAACGCGCCGCCGACATCGCGCCCGCACCGCACGGCGTGCTGTTGGCGTTGCGCGGCGAGTGGCGCTTGAATGACGGCGAAGCCCTGGCTGAAGGCGACGGCCTGTGCTGGACCGACGCCGCGCAGGCATGGCAGGCCGCACCGGCGAGCGACGGCGCGCGGCTGGTGGCCGTGCGCTTCGTGCCGGCCTGAGCGGCCCAAGCAAAGAACAGGAGATGACGATGACACCCCCCAGCGAATTCCCCTCGGCCGACGGCCTGTGGACCGGCCTGCGCCTGGCGCCCGGTGCGGCCCCCGGCGTCACCTTGGCGCCCGACGCCGAAGCCGCCCTCGTGGTCGCGCAGGGCACGGTCCGCTGGGTCGGCGCGCGCGCCGACCTGCCCGGCGAGTTCGCGGGGCTCGCGCCGCACGACGGCGGCGGTGCGCTCGTCACGCCCGGCCTCGTCGACTGCCACACGCACCTGGTCTACGGCGGCCAGCGCGCCAACGAGTTCGCGATGCGGCTGGCGGGCGCCACCTACGAAGAGGTGGCCAAGGCCGGCGGCGGCATCGTGTCGTCGGTGCGCGCCACGCGCGAAGCCGACGAAGACACGCTGTTCGCCCAGGCCGCCGCGCGCCTCGAGCAGCTGCTGGCCGACGGCGTCTGCGCCATCGAGATCAAGTCGGGCTACGGCCTGGCGCTCGAGCACGAGCGCAAGCAGCTGCGCGTGGCACGGCGACTTGGCGAGGCTTACGGCGTCACCGTGCGCACCACCTTCCTCGGCGCGCACGCGCTGCCGCCCGAGTACGCCGGCCGCAGCGGCGACTACATCGACCTCGTCTGCCACGAGATGCTGCCTGCGCTCGCCGCCGAAGGGCTGATCGATGCGGTCGACGTGTTCTGCGAACGCATCGCCTTCTCGCTCGCGGAAACCGAGCAGGTCTTCCAGGCCGCCAAGGCGCTGGGCCTGCCGGTGAAGCTGCATGCCGAGCAGCTGTCGGACATGGGCGGCGCGGCGCTGGCCGCGCGCTACGGCGCGCTGTCGTGCGACCACATCGAGCACCTGTCGGCCGACGGCATCGCGGCCATGCGCCAGTCGGGCACCGTGGCCGTGCTGCTGCCCGGCGCCTACTACACGCTGCGCGACACGCACCTGCCGCCCATCGACGAGCTGCGCGCCGCGGGCGTGCCGATGGCCGTCTCGACCGACCACAACCCCGGCACCTCGCCGACGCTGAGCCTGCTGCTGATGGTCAACATGGCCTGCACGCTGTTCCGCCTCACCGTGCCCGAGGCGCTGGCCGGCGTCACCGTGCACGCCGCGCGCGCGCTGGGCCTGCAGGACACGCACGGCGCCATCGCGCCCGGCATGCCCGCCAACTTCGTGCTCTGGAACCTGCACGACGCCGCCGAGCTGGCCTACTGGTTCGGCCAGCAGCCGGTGCGCGCCGTGGTGCGCCAGGGACGCATCGCCATCGGAGCCACCGAATGACACACACGCTTTTCGCAGCCGATGCGCTGCTGCCCGCAGGCTGGACGAAGAACGTCCTGCTGTCGTGGAACGACGCCGGCCAGCTCACGCAGGTCCAGTCCGGCGCGCAACCGCCAGCGGGCGCGCAGGTGGCGACCGGCCCGGTGATCCCCGGCATGCCCAACCTGCATTCGCACGCCTTCCAGCGCGCCTTCGCGGGCCTCACCGAGCACCGCGCCGAACAGCAGGACAGCTTCTGGAGCTGGCGCACGCTGATGTACCGTTTTGCCGCGCGCCTCGGCCCGCAGCACATGGAGGCCATCGCGACCTGGCTCTACGCCGAGATGATCGAGGCGGGCTACACCAGCGTGTGCGAGTTCCAGTACGTGCACCACGACACCGACGGGCGCCCCTACGCCGACGACGCGGCGCTGAGCCGCGCGCTGCTGCGCGCCGCGCAGAACACGGGCATCGGCTTCACGCTGCTGCCCGTGCTCTACCAGACCAGCGGTTTTGGCGACCAGCCGCCCACCGAGGGGCAGCGCCGCTTCATCCGCTCGACCGAATCGATGCTGCGCCTGCTCGACGCGCTCAAGCCCGACTGCGACGCGCAGGGCGCGCGCCTGGGCCTGGCGCCGCACTCGCTGCGCGCCGTGCCGCCCGAGGCGCTGCGCGAGGCGCTCGCCGGCCTGGACGCCATCGACCGCACCGCGCCGGTCCACATCCACATCGCCGAGCAGACGAAGGAAGTGGACGACTGCGTGGAGTGGAGCGGCCTTCGCCCGGTCGAATGGCTGCTCGACCACGCGAGCGTCGATGCGCGCTGGTGCCTCGTGCATGCCACGCACATGAACGACGCCGAGTACGAGTACGCCGCCCAGAGCGGCGCGGTCGCGGGCCTGTGCCCGACCACCGAGGCCAACCTGGGCGACGGCATCTTCGACTTCGCGCGCTGGCGCAGCCACGGCGGCGCCTGGGGCGTGGGCTCCGACAGCCATGCCAGCGTCAACGCGGCCGAGGAGCTGCTGATGCTCGAGTACAGCCAGCGCCTGGGCCGGCGCCAGCGCAACGTCGGCGCCAGCGCGGCGCAGCCGCACGTGGCCACCGCGCTCACGCTCGAAGCCGTGCAGGGTGGGGCGCAAGCTTCGGGCCGCGCGGTCGGCGGGCTGGCCGCGGGGCAGCAGGCCGACTTCGTCGTGCTCGATGCCCATCACCTCGCGCTGCAGGGCCTGTCGGCGCCTGACATGCTCTCGGCCCATGTGTTCGCGAGCCACCGCACCTCGGCCGTCGACGCGGTCTGGGTGGCGGGCCGCCCGCGCGTCACGGCCGGGCGCCACGCGCTGCATGGCGATGCCGCAGCCGCCTTCGTTGCCGCGCGCACCCAACTCCTCAAGGACTGAATTCCCATGGCCTTCACTACCACCGAACCGGCGTTCCGCTTCCGCCAGGGCACGCGCCCGCTGCTGATCTCGATGCCGCACGTCGGCACGCACGTGCCGCCCGCGCTGGCCGCCCGTTTCACCGACGAGGCGCGCCACGTGCCCGACACCGACTGGCACCTCGAGCAGCTCTACGACTTCGCCGACGCACTCGGCGCCTCGGTGCTCGTGGCCACGCACTCGCGCTACGTGGTCGACCTGAACCGTCCGCCGGACGGCGCAAGCCTGTACCCGGGCCAGAGCGTCACCGGCCTGTGCCCGGTCGACACCTTCGACGACACGCCGGTCTATGCGAAGCCCGAAGACCACCCGTCCGACGAAGAAGTTGCCGAACGCCGCGAGGCCGTCTGGCGCCCGTACCACCAGCAGCTGCAGGCCGAGCTCGATCGCCTCACGGCCGCGCACGGCACCGTCGCGCTGTGGGACGCGCACTCGATCCGCTCCGTGCTGCCGCGCTTCTTCGAAGGCAAGCTGCCCGACCTGAACCTGGGCACCGCCGACGGCAAGAGCTGCGACCCCGCGCTGGCCGCCACGCTGCGCGGCATCGCCGAATCGGCGCCGGGCTACACCGGCGTGCTCAACGGCCGCTTCAAGGGCGGCCACATCACGCGCCAGTACGGCAACCCGGCCGGCGGCGTGCACGCGGTGCAGCTGGAGATGACCCAGTCGAGCTACATGCAGGAAGCGCTGCCCTTCGACTACCTGCCCGACGTGGCCGCGGGCGTGAAGCCGCACGTGCGCCGCATGCTGGAAGCGGTGCTGGCCTTCGTCGAAGGCGGCGCCCGGTGAGCGCCGCCATCCACGCGTTCGCGCGCCCCGAGGTGCCGCCGCTGCCGCCCTACAACGCGGGGCTGTCCTCGGAGGCTGTGCGAGCGCGCTACGGCGTCAGCGAGATCGCGCGGCTGGCGAGCAACGAGAACCCGTACGGCCCCAGCCCCGCGGTGGCGCGTGCACTGGTCGACCTGGCGGCACGTGCGGGCACCTACCCCGACGCCAACTCCACGGCGCTGCGTGCCGCCATCGCGCAGCGCACCGGTGCGCAGCCCGGCGAGGTGGTGATCGGCAACGGCTCCGAGGACATCCTGCAGATGCTGTGCCAGGCGTTGCTGTCGCCGGGCGACCGCGTGCTCACGCAGCGCCCCGCCTTCGGCCTGCACGAGATCTACCCGCGCATGATGGGCGCGCAGGTCGAGCTGCTGACGCTCACGCCGGAACTCGGCTTCGACGTCGACGCCTGGTGCGCGGCGCTCGCGCGCGGGCCCAAGGTGGTGATGCTGGCCAACCCCTCGAACCCGGTCGGCTGCATGTTCGATGCCGGCGACTTCGCGCGCCTGCTCGCGGCGGTGCCCGCGGGCACGCTGCTGGTGGTGGACGAGGCCTACTACGAATATGCGCGGCTGGCGCCCGGCTACCCCGACGTGCTCGCCCTGCTGCGCACATGGCAGGCGGCGGGCGAAGGCCGCGCCCCCTGGATCGTGCTGCGCACCTTCTCCAAGGCCTGGGGCCTGGCCGGCCTGCGCGTGGGCTACGGCATGGCGTCCGACGCGGCGCTGGTGCAGCTGCTCGACCGCGTGCGCACGCCCTTCAACGTGAACCTGGCGGCGCAGGCCGCGGCGCTGGCGGCCTGGGGCGACGAGGCCTTCATGGCGCAGGCGGTGGCGCGCACCGTGCAGCAGCGCGAGGCGCTGGCGGCGCAGCTTCGCGCCCTGGCCGGGTCGGTCTGGCCGGGCCTGCGCATCGCGCCGTCGGCGGCCAACTTCCTGTTCGTCGACCTCGGCCGGCCCAACGCGCCGGTCAACGAGGCCCTGCTGGCGCGCGGGATCATCGTCAAGCCCTGGAAAGAGCCGGGCTTCGAGACCTTCATCCGCGTGTCGGTGGGCACCGACGCGGACAACGCGCGCTTCGTGCAGGCGCTGGCGGAGATCGCGGGCGGGCAAGGCTGACGCCGGCAAGACCCGCCTGCGCGCCGGGCCAGGCCGGGGTTTTTACAATCGCGGACATGACCAAGCCCCTCATCTATACCCGCGGCCAGGCGCTGCCGGGCATCCTGGCCAACCGCATTGCCATCCTCGACGGCGCGATGGGCACGATGATCCAGCGCTTCAAGCTCACCGAAGAGCAGTACCGCGGCGAGCGCTTCAAGGACTTCGAGCGCGACGTGAAGGGCAACAACGAGCTGCTGTCGCTCACGCGCCCCGACGTCATCACCGACATCCACGAGGCCTACCTCGCGGCCGGCGCCGACCTCATCGAGACCAACACCTTCGGCGCCACCACCATCGCGCAGGAGGACTACAAGATGGCCCACCTGGCGCGCGAGATGAACCTCGAATCGGCCAAGCTCGCGCGCGCGGCCTGCGACAAGTACAGCACGCCCGACAAGCCGCGCTTCGTGGCCGGCGCCCTCGGCCCGACGCCCAAGACGGCGAGCATCAGCCCCGACGTGAACGACCCGGGCGCGCGCAATGTCGATTTCGAATCGCTGCGCGCCGCGTACTACGAGCAGACCGAAGCGCTGGTCGAAGGCGGCGCCGACGTGATCCTGGTCGAGACCATCTTCGACACGCTCAACGCCAAGGCCGCGCTGTTCGCGGTGGACGAGTACTTCGACAACAGCGGCCAGCGCCTGCCGCTGATCATCAGCGGCACGGTCACCGATGCCTCGGGCCGCATCCTCAGCGGCCAGACCGTCACCGCCTTCTGGCACAGCGTGCGCCATGCGCAGCCGCTGGCCATCGGCCTGAACTGCGCGCTGGGCGCGACGCTGATGCGCCCCTACATCCAGGAGCTGGCGCGCGTGGCGGGCGACACCTACATCAGCTGCTACCCGAACGCCGGCCTGCCCAACCCGATGAGCGACACCGGCTTCGACGAGACGCCCGACGTCACCTCGCGCCTGCTGCACGAGTTCGCGGCGGAGGGGCTGGTGAACATCGTGGGCGGCTGCTGCGGCACCACGCCGGACCACATCGCGGCAATCGGTGCGGCGGTGGCGCCTGCGAAGGGCCGTCTCCTGAACAGCAACGGCTTCTACAAAGAAGCCGCCTGACGCCGGGCGCCGCGCGCGCCCTCGGCTGATTGACGGCTCCCCGCCCCACGCCTACGCTGGGGCGCACAGGAGCCTCCCATGAACGCCACATCCTTCTTGCGCCGCGCTGCCTTGGGCGCGCTCGTCCTGCTGCTGCCGCTCGCGGCGGCGGCGCAGCAGGCCTTCACGCGCGGCGCGGTCAACCTGCGCGCCGGGCCCTCGGGCGACTACCCGCTGGTGGCACGGCTCGGGCCGGGGCAGCCGGTCGACGTGGTCGGCTGCACCAGCGGCTACGGCTGGTGCGACGTGGTGCTGCCCGACGGCGGGCGCGGCTGGGTCTGGGCAAGGAACCTCGACTACGCCTACCAGCAGCAGCGCGTGCCGCTGGCCACCTACGGCGCGGTCATCGGCGTGCCCATCGTGAGCTTCGTGATCGGCAGCTACTGGGCCGACTACTACCGCGACCGCCCCTGGTACGGCGACCGGCGCTGGTGGGGCCACCGGCCCCCGCCGCCGCCGATCGCGGGCTGGCGCCCGCCGCCGCCCGTGCACCCGGGCTGGCAGCCGCGGCCCTGGCCGGGGCCTGGCGTGCGTCCGCCCCACGGACCCGGGGTCCGTCCGCCTCATGGGCCTGGGGTTCGTCCCCCGCACGGGCCGGGCATCCGGCCGCCCGTCGACCCGGGGTTCCGCCCGCCGCGACCGCAGCCGGGCTTCCGGCCCGGGCCGCCGCCGGGCGTGTCGCATCCGCATCCGGGCGGGGGCCGGCCCGGTGGGGGCGGCGGGGGTGGAGGAGGGCGTCCGCACGGCGGGGGCGGTGGGCACGGCGGTGGAGGCGGGCACGGCCACGGCCACGGAAAGAATTGACCCGGCTCACACAGCCGGCGTCCCGATGCCGGCCGCCGCCTGCCGGTCGCGCGCGATCAGTGCCACGAAGCGCTGCGCGCCCAGGCCCAGCGGCCGTTCGCGCGACCACACCACGTCCACCCACAGGTCCAGCCCGTTGCTGAGGTTCTCGAACGGGATCTCGACCAGCGCGCCCGCCGCCACGTGCGGCCGCGCGAAGTTGCGCGGCAGCCAGCCCCAGCCCAGCCCGGCGGTGATCAGGCTCAGCGCGGCCAACGCGTTGTCGGTGCGCCAGACATGCCGCGCGAACACGAAGCGCGGGTCGCTGGTGGCCAGGTCGCGCCCCGCGACCACGATCTGGCGCGTGTTCGTCAGGTGCTCCTCGCGCAGGCGCCCGCCGGCCGCCGCGCGCAGCACCGGGTGCTCGGGCGCCATCACGGCCACCATGGTGTCGCTGCCGACCTCCTGGAAGCCCTCGCGGCCGTCGAGGCTGGGGCGCTCGAACACCAGCGCCAACTGCGCCCGGCCGCTGTGCAGCAGCGCCAGCGCGTCGGCCTGCGGCGCGGCCAGCACCTCGACCTGCAGCAGCGGGTAGTCGTCGGCCAGCGCGGCCAGCGGCCCGCTCCAGGGCGCGGCCAGCAGCTCGGGCGCGATGGCCAGCGTGAGCCGGTCTTCCAGCCCCTGCGTGAGCGCCAGCGCCTGCACCTGCAACTGCCGCAGCTGGGCCGCGAGCAGCCGCGCCTGCGGCTCGAGCGAGCGCGCGGCGGACGTGGGCTGGGGCTCGCGGCCGCTGCGGTCGAACAACGGCAGCGCCAGCTCGGCCTCGAGGTTGGCGATGGCCATGCTGACGGCCGACGGCACCTTGCGCAGCGCGCGTGCGGCGGCCGAGAAGGAGCCGTGGTCGATCACGGCCAGGAAGACCTCGACGTTGTCACTGGAGAAAGCCATGGCGTACCGATCTATCAATAAAACTGAAATAAGTTAACTTTTTATATCAACTAAAAGCAAATAAAGTCCCGCCATCGCAGTCAAACACACAGAGAAACAGTCATGCAGGGCCTTCAGCGTCGGATCGTTTACATCTCCCTCTACGAGGGCATCGCCATCGTGGCGGCCAGCGCCGGCCTGGCCCTGATGTCGGACGCGGGGCTCGGTCACTCGGGCCTGCTGGCCGTGGGCGCCTCGGTGATCGCGGTGATCTGGAACCTGACCTTCAACGCCCTGTTCGAGCGCTGGGAGTCGCGCCAGGCGGTGCGCGGGCGCAGCCTGAAGCGCCGCATCGCCCACGCCATCGGCTTCGAGGGCGGCCTGATCGCCTTCCTGGTGCCGATGCTGGCCTGGGGCCTGGGCGTGTCGCTCTGGCAGGCGCTGGTGATGGACCTGGGCCTGGTGGTGTTCTTCCTGGTCTACACCTTCGTCTTCAACTGGGCCTTCGACCGCGTGTTCGGCCTGCCGGCCTCGGCCATGGGCGAAGCGCAGCCTGCATAAGCCTGCGCTTACTTAGCCGATTCACTTTGCCGGCTTGGACGCGGCAGCCGAGCGCATCGCCAGGGCTCCGCTCAGGCGCAGGCGCTCGTTCTCGTTGAAGAGCGTCTCGCGCAGCTGGGCCCGCTCGGCCTCGGGCGCGCTGGCGTAGCGGTCGAGCCGGGCGTTCCATTCCTGGGTTTCCTGGTCGAGCGTGGCCAGGCCGCGCGCCACCTCGTAGCCGTAGGCCTCGCTGCGCGCGGCAAAGCGCTCCTGGGGGCTGGCGCCACGCGCCTGCAGCGCCTCGGTCTGGCGCATCACGTCCAGATGGGCCACGGCCTCCTTGCGCACCTCGCGCTGCGCCGGCGACAGCCAGGCCTGCTCGCTTTGCGCCAGCGCCGCGGCGCGCTGCTCGGGCGTGAGGCCGGGGTTGGACAGCAACTCCATCTTCTCGGCCATGAATCGGTCCTGCCGGATCTGGTCGCCGAACAGGCCTTCGATTTCCTCGGGCGCGAAGAACTGCCGGCGCACCGCCTCGCGCGCCTCCAGGCTGCGCCGCAAAAAGGCCGGGTCGCCCGGCGCGGGCGGCTGCAAGGTGCGCAGGGCTTCCTGCATGTCGACGTAGCGCTCCAGCAGGGCCAGCGCGCGCACGCGCCAGTCCTCGCGCAGGCGCTGGGCGAGCAGGGCGGGCGCGCGGGCCATCAGCGTGGCCTTGCTGTCGGCCTGCGCTTCGGCGAGCACCTGGTCGAAGAGGGTGATGAGCTCGCTGGTGAGCAGGGCGTCGGGGGCCGCCGCAGCTTGCGGCACCGGCGGGGGCGCGCCGGGCACCGCGACCGCCGCCGTGGCGCGGGGCGCGGCGGCCTGCGGCGCATCGACCGCCCCGGGGCCGAGCGCCAGCCAGCCGGTCCCCGCGGCCACCAGCGCGACGGCGCCGATGGTCAAGGCCACACCGCGCATGCGCAGCGTCCTCAGAGCCCCGCGCTCTTGAGTCGCGCGGCCTGCTCCCTGAACAGCTCCGGCGGCTTCTTCTCGTAGTACGGGAACTGGCTGCCGTAGGTGTTGCCGAAGGCCTGGTTCACCTCGTCCAGGTGGTTCTGGCGGTAGTCGCCCAGGTGGGTGCCCAGTCGCGTGGTGCAGACCGCGAGCAGGCCGTCGTTGGCCTCGCCGAAGAAGAACAGGCTGCCCAGCGTCGACAGCGCCGTGTCGCTCGGGTCGAACAGGTTGAAGCTGGTCGACACGCCCGACCAGGAGTAGTAGCGCACGCCGTTGGCCACGGCCGCACCGCTCTTCACGTCGCACGACGAGCCCGGCGCGGGGCGCCCCTGCGGGAACTTGGCGTCGAAGGCCGCGCCGCCCGCCGTGGTCAGCGAGGCCAGCGCGTTCAGCGGCACCTCGGGCAGCTGGCTCGGGTCCTTGCCCGAGAGAAAACCGATCAGCCCCGTCAGCAGGCCGACGGCCTTCACCACCAGGGTCTGGCCGATGCCGCCTTCGGGCAGCTTGGCCAGCAGGTCGGCCACCTTCGAGCCGCCGTTGGCGCCGCCCACCGAGGTGACCGAGGCCACCATGTCCGGCGCCACCGCCGCCACGTAGCGCACCGTGGGCGAGCCCTGCGAATGGCCGATGAGGTTGAACTTGAGCGTGGGGTTCTGCTCCAGCGCGCGGATGGTCTTGAGCTCCTGCAGCAGCTGCTCGCCGCGGATCTCGGAGGTGTTGGTGCCCGACACTTGCGCCACGTACACCTTGGCGCCCGCGGCGGCCAGCCTGCCGGGGATGTCGTAGAAGTAGTCGACGCCCAGCAGGTTGTCGAAGCCCAGCAGGCCGTGGACCAGCACGATCGGGTACTTCGTCTTCGCCGTGTCGGAGGTGACGCGGGCCTCGACGCGCGTGGCGCTGTCGCCGGCGGCGGCACGCGCCGGTGGCGCATGAACCGCGAGGGCCGCGGCGGCCAGGAGGCCGCAGCTCAAGGCCACGGCGCGCATCGGGGTGGCTGCATGCTGCAACCGGACATTCCACTTCCTGGCCATCGGCGAACTCCCTTACGTTTGGTTAAAAACACGAACGTTCGTTCAGAAACGGTGGGCGCATTCTGTTGACACGTGCAGGAATGAAAACTGGGGTTTTCCCAGGGCGCAATCGAATCGACCTAAAATGCGCGACTTCCCAAGGAGCGTTGCAGCGGTTCGCCACAGAGGCGAATCGTCAGGCTTGGGGCGACAACGACGCTCGCCTGTCCGACTCTTCCGCAGGTGAGGCCATGTCCCAGATTCCCGCATCCGTTTCCGCTCCCGTCGCTCCCCCTCCCATGAAGCTGTCCGGCCTCGAGCCGGTCGCCATCGGCGAGGGCACGCTGTTCGTCAACATCGGCGAGCGCACCAACGTCACCGGCTCCAAGGCCTTCGCGCGCATGATCCTCAACGGCCAGTTCGAGGACGCCCTGGCCGTCGCGCGCCAGCAGGTGGAGAACGGCGCGCAGGTGATCGACATCAACATGGACGAGGCCATGCTCGACAGCAAGGCCGCCATGGTGCGTTTCCTGAACCTCATCGCCAGCGAGCCCGACATTGCGCGCGTGCCGGTGATGGTCGACAGCTCCAAGTGGGAGGTCATCGAGGCCGGCCTGCGCTGCATCCAGGGCAAGGGCATCGTCAACTCCATCTCCATGAAGGAGGGCGTCGACAAGTTCAAGCACGAGGCCAAGCTGGTCAAGCGCTACGGCGCCGCCGCCGTGGTCATGGCCTTCGACGAGAAGGGCCAGGCCGACACCTACGCACGCAAGATCGAGATCTGCGAGCGTGCCTACCGCGTGCTGGTCGACGAGGTGGGCTTTCCGCCCGAAGACATCATCTTCGACCCGAACATCTTCGCCATCGCCACCGGCATCGAGGAGCACGACAACTACGCGGTCGACTTCATCAACGCCGTGCGCTGGATCAAGCAGAACCTGCCCGGCGCCAAGGTGTCGGGCGGCGTGAGCAACGTGAGCTTCAGCTTCCGCGGCAACGACCCGGTGCGCGAGGCCATCCACACCGTGTTCCTGTACCACGCGATCCAGGCGGGCATGGACATGGGCATCGTCAACGCCGGCATGGTCGGCGTGTACGACGACCTCGAACCCACGCTGCGCGAGCGCGTGGAAGACGTGGTGCTCAACCGCCGCCCCGACGCGGGCGAGCGCCTGGTCGAGGTGGCCGAGACCGCCAAGAGCGGCGCCAAGGACGACAGCAAGAAGCTCGAATGGCGTGGCACGCCCGAGCACCCGGTGCACGTCAACCAGCGCCTGTCGCATGCGATGGTGCACGGCATCACCGACTTCATCGTCGAAGACACCGAAGAGGCCTACCAGCAGATCCTCGCCAAGGGCGGGCGTCCGCTGCACGTGATCGAAGGCCCGCTCATGGACGGCATGAACATCGTGGGCGACCTGTTCGGCCAGGGCAAGATGTTCCTGCCGCAGGTGGTGAAGTCGGCGCGCGTGATGAAGTCGGCCGTGGCCCACCTCATTCCCTACATCGAGGAAGAGAAGCGCCAGGACGAGGCGGCGGGCCGCGACGTGCGCACCAAGGGCAAGATCATCATCGCCACCGTGAAGGGCGACGTGCACGACATCGGCAAGAACATCGTCACCGTCGTGCTCCAGTGCAACAACTTCGAAGTGGTGAACATGGGCGTGATGGTCCCGTGCCACGAAATCCTGGCGAAGGCGAAGGTCGAGGGCGCGGACATCGTGGGCCTGTCGGGCCTCATCACGCCCAGCCTCGAAGAGATGCAGTACGTAGCCGGCGAGATGCAGAAGGACGACCACTTCCGCATCAAGAAGATCCCGCTGCTCATCGGCGGCGCCACCACCAGCCGCGTGCACACGGCCGTGAAGATCGCGCCGCACTACGAAGGCCCCGTGGTCTACGTGCCCGACGCCTCGCGCAGCGTGAGCGTGGCGCAGTCGCTGCTCTCGGACCAGGCCACCGCGTACATCGACGAGATCAACGCCGACTACGAGAAGGTGCGCACCCAGCACGCCAACAAGAAGCAGGTGCCGATGTGGCCCCTGGCCAAGGCGCGCGCCAACAAGACGCCCGTTGACTTCGCGAACTTCGTGCCCACCGTGCCCAAGTTCATCGGCCGGCGCGTGTTCAAGAACTTCGACCTCACCGAACTGGCCAAGTACATCGACTGGGGCCCGTTCTTCCAGACCTGGGACCTGGCCGGCCCGTTCCCCGCCATCCTGAAGGACGAGATCGTCGGCACCGAGGCCGTGCGCGTGTACGCCGACGGCCAGCGCATGCTCAAGCGCCTCATCGAAGGGCGCTGGCTCAGCGCCAGCGGCGTGGTCGGCTTCTGGCCCGCCAACACCGTGAACGACGACGACATCGAGCTGTACACCGACGAGACGCGCAGCGAAGTCGCGCTCACCTGGTACGGCATGCGCCAGCAGACCGAGAAGCAGATGATCGACGGCGTGATGCGCCCCAGCCGCTGCCTGGCCGACTTCGTCGCCCCCAAGGACAGCGGCGTGAAGGACTACGTCGGCGTGTTCGCCGTCACGGCCGGCTTGGGCGTCGAGAAGAAAGAGAAGTTCTTCATCGACGACCTCGACGACTACTCGGCCATCATGCTCAAGGCCCTGGCCGACCGGCTGGCCGAGGCTTTTGCCGAAGCCATGCACCACCGCGTGCGCACTGACCTGTGGGGCTACGCGCCCCAAGAGGGCCTGAGCAACGACGACATGATTGCCGAGAAGTACCGCGGCATCCGCCCCGCGCCCGGCTACCCGGCCTGCCCCGACCACAGCGTGAAGGGCCCGATGTTCGACCTTCTGAACTGCGCGGACATTGGCATGACCCTGACGGAGAGCCTCGCTATGATGCCCGCCGCCAGCGTGAGCGGCTTCTACCTCGGGCACCCCGATGCGACGTACTTCAACGTCGGCAAGATCGGGCACGACCAGTTGCAGGACCAGGCCGCGCGGCGCCGCACGAGCGAATCGGAGCTCGAGCGCCTGCTGGCGCCGAACCTTTGAACCTGCCGGCCGGTCGGCGCGACCGGAGTGACCGGCCACGGGAGTTGATATTCAGAAGCTGATCTTTGCCGCCGCGCACTACGCCCAGTTCGCGATCTTCGTGATTGTCTGCTGGGGTGCCGGCCGCGCGGTGCTCGCGCGCCTGCGCCCGCCCTCGCGCCGCGACGCCTGGCTCGAAGCGGCCATGTCGGCCGCGCTCGGTGTCGGCCTTTACATCTGTGCCTTCCAGGTGCTGGCCATCTTCGGGCTCTTCCGCCGCGAGGCCACGCTGGGGCTGATCGGCGCGGGCGTCGTGGCCGCCGCGTGGCAGTGGCGCGGCTGGCGTGCCGAGGTGCGTGCGCTGCGCGCGGCCGCGCCCGCCACGCCGCCGTGGACCCGCTTCGAACGCATCGCCGCCATCGCGCTGGCGCTGGTCGCACTGCCCGCGCTGGTGGCGCCGCTCGCGCCGCCGGCCGCCTTCGACGAGCTGATGTACCACCTGCCGTATGCACGCCTCGTGGCGCAGCAGGGCACGCTGGGCATCCACGACTGGCTGCGCTACCCCTGGTTCCCCTACAACTACAACCTGCTGTACGCCGCCGCGCTGCAGGTGGGCGACGACGTGCTGCCGCACTTCCTCAACGCCCTGGCGGGCGCGCTGTCGGTGCTGATGATCTTCCGCCTGGGCATCCTGCACGCCAACCGGCTCACCGCCTGCATCGGTGCGGCCATCTGGCTGGGCATGGGCGACTACGCCAACGCGCTGATCGACATGGGCGTGGCGCTGTTCGTGCTGTCGGCCTTCGTGGCGCTGTGGTGGTGGCGCGAGTCCGAACCGCTGCGCGACGGCACGCGCTGGCTCTGCCTGGCGGCGTTCTGCCTCGGCGTGGCGGCGGGCTCCAAGTACCAGGCGCTGATCTTCCTGCCGCTGGTGGCGCTGTTCGTGGTGCGCCACGAGCGCCGCCTGCTGCAGGCCTGGGCGCCGGCGCTGCTGTGCTTCCTGATCCCGTGCATCTACTGGTACGCGCGCAACGCGATCATGACGGGCGACCCCTTCAACCCGATCGGCGCGCGCGTGTTCGGCTTCACCGAATGGGTGCCGGCCGACTACGTGCAGCAGGTGGCCGACGTGCGCGACCACGCCGAGATGCCCAACGCGCTGATCTGGTCGGTGTTCCTCGCGCCCTTCAGCGTGTGGTGGAAGCGCTCCGCCGCCGTGCGCGCGGCGGGCTGGTTCTGCCTGTACTCGGTGGCCGTGTGGGTCGTGACCTCGCGCTACCCGCGCTACCTCATGGCCTCGTTCCCGCTGCTCGCGGTGACGGCCGCCGTGGGCTGGCAGGTGCTGTTCGGCTGGATCGCGGCCGGCGTGCGCCGCCTGCGCGCAGCGCCCGCTGCGGTCGCACCCGACGGCCCGCGCAGCGGCGCCGGCGTCGGCGACTGGGTCGTGGTGCTGCTGCTGGCCGTGCTGGCCGCCGTGTCGGTGGGGCAGACGGCCACCAAGGTGTCGATGATCTCGCTCACGCCCGAGGCGCGCGAGGCCTTCCTGCGCAAGCACGTGCCCGGCTACGGCGTGATGGACTATGTGCGCCGCAACGTGACCGGCCGCGTCTACCAGATCGCGCTGAACGAGGCGATCTACTACGGTCCCAACCCGATCTGGGGCGACACGCTGGGGCGCTGGCGCTACCGCGACTACCTGCTGATGTCGCCCGGCGACACGGCGCGCAAGCTGGCGGCCGAGGGTTTCACCACCGTCGTCATGTCGCCCGAGATGGTGAAAGTGCTCAGCGTGCGGCCCGGCTTCGACCAGTACTATGGCCTGCTGCACGACCAAGACGGCAGCCGCGCCTACCGACTCCTTCCGACGACCGCCCCATGACGACCGACCACCGACCCGCCCCCGTGTCCGCCATGCCGCGCATTGCCGCCGTCATTCCCTGCTTCAACGAGGCCCTGGCCATCACCCAGGTGATCGAGGGCTTCCGCGCGGCCCTGCCCGGTGCCGAGATCCACGTCTTCGACAACAACTCCACCGACGACACGGCCGCCGTGGCCCGCGCGGCCGGCGCGATCGTCACGCACGTGGCCGCGCGCGGCAAGGGCAACGTGGTGCGGCGCATGTTCGCCGACGTCGAGGCCGACATCTACGTGATGGTCGACGGCGACGCCACCTACGACACCACCGCCGCGCCGCGCCTCATCGCGCGGCTGGTCGAGGGCAACCTCGACATGGTGGTCGGCAGCCGCGTGGACGACGGCCAGGACGCGCTCACCTACCGCGCCGGCCACCGCTTCGGCAACTGGCTGCTCACGGGCACCGTGGCGCAGCTCTTCGGCGGCGGCCTCACCGACATGCTCTCGGGCTACCGCGTGTTCTCGCGCCGCTACGCCAAGTCGTTCCCAGCCCTGTCGCAGGGCTTCGAGATCGAGACCGAGCTGACCGTGCACGCGCTTGAACTGCGCATGCCCTACGCCGAGGAAGCCACCGCCTACAGCACGCGCCCCGAAGGCTCGCACAGCAAGCTCTCGACCTACCGCGACGGCTGGCGCATCCTGAAGACCATCGGCAAGCTGTTCGTCAGCGAGCGGCCGCTGCAGTTCTTCTCGATCGTCGCGGCCGTGCTCGCGATCGCTGCGCTCGCGCTGGCCCTGCCGCTGTTCATGACCTACGCCCACACCGGCCTGGTGCCGCGGCTGCCCACGGCGGTGCTCGCCACCGGCGCGATGCTGGCGGCGCTGCTGTCCTTCGTCTGCGGCGTGGTGATGCACACCGTCACGCTCGGTCGGCAGGAGGCCAAGCGGCTGCGCTACCTGGCGCAGCCCTGCGTGCGCGAGAGCCTGCGCAAGAGCCTGCGCGCGCACTGACGGCGGCGCGATGAAGATCGGGCGCGAGTTCCTCTCGTTCGCCGTGGCCGGCGTGATCGGCTTCGTGGTGGACGTGACGGTGCTCTACCTGCTGGCGCCGCTCTTGGGGTGGTACGGCGCGCGCGTCGTGTCGTTCCTGGCCGCCGCCACCACCACCTGGCTCTACAACCGCCGCTACACCTTCGCGGCGAGCGCGGCCGGCGCCGCCACGGGGCGTTCGGTCTGGCGCGAATACCTGGGCTACCTCACGACCATGCTGGCCGGTGCCGTGCTGAACTACGGCGCCTACGTGCTCACGCTGCACTGGGTGGAAGGCCGATGGGCCGCCGCGCTCGGCGTGGCGCTGGGCAGCATCGCGGGCATGGGCGCCAACTTTCTCTCGGCGCGCTACCTGGTCTTCCGCTCGCACCGCAGCGGCGGCTGAGGCCGCCGCCGGGCGCGTGCACTCAGGCTCAGTGCCCGCCCGACACCACCACCGGGATCTCGGTGGCCGGCGGCGTGTTGCGGCTGCGACCGCAGCGCACGAGGCCGTCGATCATCACCATGCCCACGCCCGGGATGTCGCCCAGCTGCACGCTTTCGAGCAGGCCCGGCGCGGGCGAATGCTGGGCGCGGTCCATGAACACGAAGTCGGCCGCGCGGCCCACCTCGATCAGGCCGCAGTTGAGCTTGCGGATCTTCGCCGTGTTGCCGGTCGCGAAGCAGAACACCAGCTCGGCCGGGATGTTCGCGATGGACGACAGCATCGCCACCATGCGCAGGATGCCCAGCGGCTGCACGCCCGAGCCCGCGGGCCCGTCGGTGCCCAGGATCACGCGGTGCGGGCACTTCAGTTCGAGCGCGGCCTTGGCCGCCGCGATGGCGACTTTCTCGTTGCCGTTGTGCACGATCTCGATGGCGCGCGTGCTCTTCTCGCACAGCTCGCACACATGCGCCTCGGGCAGCGAGGTGTGGCCGCCGTTGATGTGGCCGATGATGTCGGCGTCGGCCTCGAGCACCACGTCCTTGTCGATCAGGCCCGAGCCGGGGATCGACGGGCCGCCGGTGTGGATCGTGCTCTGGATGCCGTACTTGCGCGCCCAGGCCACCATTTCCTTGGCCTCGTAGCCGGCCTTCACCGAGCCCAGGCCCACTTCGCCCAGCAGGCCCACGCCGGCTTCGGCGAGTTCCTTGAAGTCGCTCTCGACCATGCCCTTTTCGATGACCGGCGCACCGGCCAGCACCTTCACGCCGCCGGGGCGGAAGTTGTCGAAGGCGCGCTGCGCGGTGATGGCCAGCGCCTTCAGGCCGACGATGTCCTTCGGGCGGCCGGGCAGGTGCACCTCGCCGGCGGAAATCATGGTGGTCACGCCGCCGTGCATGGTGGAGTCGATCCAGCCGATCTGGCCCTGGCGCGGCGTCCAGTCGCCGAACACCGGGTGCACGTGGCTGTCGATGAGGCCGGGTGCGACGCAGGTCTTCTTCGCGTCGATGACGGTGACGGCGCCTTCGAGGTCGCAGTCTTTCTCCTTGCCGACCGCCACGATCAGGCCGTCGTTCACCACCAGGGTGTCGGCGTCGAGGATGGGCTTGTCGATGTCGCCCGAGAGCAGCAGCCCGATGTTCTTTATGACGACCTTGCCCGACTTTGCGCCGGCTGCGATTTCTGCCATTTCGTGGTGTCCTCGTCGTGGGGTGGGGAGTTGTTGTCTTGTTCCTGGATGTCGTCCGCGCGCACGGTACGCAGCAGGGTCTCGATGACGAAATCTTCCCAGTGCGCGACGGCTTCCGGCGACTCCAGCGGCTCGCCGAGGAAGGCCGTGAGCGTGTGCCGGTTCGAGGTGTAGAAATAGCCGGTGGACGCGATCAGCAGGTAGATGTCGCGCGCCACGAGGTCGGTGCGGAACAGGCCCTGGGCCGCGCCGCTGGCAAGGATTTCCGAAATGATGGCCACCGCCCGCGACGAGTACTCGCGCGCCCGCAGCGACTTCGAGATGTGCCGGCCCTTGTGCAGGTTCTCGGTGTTCAGCAGCGTGACGAACTCGGGGTTCTTGCGGTAGTAGCCGAGCACGAAGCGGATGACTTCGGTGAGCGCTTCCACGGGCCGCGAGGCGTCGAGCGCAATGGCGGCCTCGGCATCGTCCATGCGCTGGTAGATGCCTTCGAGCACCGCGATGAACAGGCCCTCTTTGCTGCCGAAGTAGTAGTAGATCATCCGGTCGTACGACTTGGCGGCCTTGGAGATCTTCTCCACGCTGCCGCCGTCGTAGCCGTACTTGGCGAACACCTTGGTCGCCGCCTTGAGGATGCTGTCGCGCGTGGCCTGGGCCGCGGCCTCGCGCACGCCGGTGCGGCGCTGGGGCTTGGGCTTGCTGACGGAGCGGGAGTCGGCCATCGTGCGCGCAGCGCCTGTGTGTCGGGTCTTACTTCTCGGCGAAGGCGCGTTCGACCACGAAGTCGCCGGGCGTCGAGGTGTTGCCTTCCTTGAAGCCGCGCTTTTCCAGGATGTGCTTCAGGTCGACCAGCAGGCCGGGGCTGCCGCACAGCATCACGCGGTCTTCCTCGACGTTCAGCGGGGGCAGGCCCAGGTCGTCGGTGAGCTTGTTGCTCTCGATCAGGTCGGTGACGCGGCCCTGGTTGCGGAACTCCTCGCGCGTGACCGTGGGGTAGTACAGCAGCTGCTTGGCGATCATCTCGCCCAGGATCTCGTGCTTGGGCAGGTGGTCGGTCACGAGGTCGTGATAAGCCAGTTCGTCGACCTGGCGCACGCCGTGCACCAGGATGACCTGCTCGAACTTCTCGTAGGTGTCGGGGTCGCGGATGATGCTCATGAACGGCGCCAGGCCGGTGCCCGTGCCGAACAGGTACAGGCGCTTGGCCGGCAGCGTGTAGTCGATGAGCAGCGTGCCCGTGGGCTTGCGGCCCACGATCACGGTGTCGCCCACCTGGATGTGCTGCAGCTTCGAGGTGAGCGGGCCGTCTTCCACCTTGATGCTCAGGAACTCCAGGTGCTCCTCGTAGTTCGGGCTCACGATGCTGTAGGCGCGCAGCAGGGGCTTGTTGTTGACCTTCAGGCCGATCATCGTGAAATGACCGTTCGAGAAGCGCAGCGCCGGGTCGCGCGTGGTGGTGAAGGTGAACAGGCGGTCGGTCCAGTGGTGGACGCTCAGGACGCGTTCTTCGCTGAATGCACTCATACAGAACTCAAGTGTTGGTTGAAGACAGAAAAGGGTGGCTGAGCCGAAATGCACGCCTTTGGGGCGTCCGCCATCGGCCGGCTAGCAACCCTCCATTGTCGTTGGTCGGAAAAACCCCGATGAACACCGCGAGAAAACACCATTGCAAGCATCGGGCCTGTTTGCTACATTGACCTTTGATGTAGTGAACGCAACATGAAAGTGTAGGGGATGCTACACAAACGAAAGCCGCCGCACAAGCACCTGCACGGCACGTTTGTTGCAAACCTCCGGGGCCTGAAGACCCGCTCCGACAGCACCACACCACGAGATCGCCTCGATGACTGAACACACCAAGACAGACGGACTGCCCGGCATCGACATGCCCCTGGTCGCGCAGGCCGGCGGCGCCGCCTTCGGCAAGGCGCCGCCGCGCAACGAGAAGATGAGCACCGCCAAGGTCGAGTGCAACGCCTGCCCGGTGCTGTGCCAGATCTCCGACGGCCGCACCGGCGCCTGCGACCGTTACGCCAACCGCCAGGGCGTGCTGGTGCGCGTCGACCCGGTGGTGCTGCTGCGCCGCACGCTCGCCGCCGAGCAGCCGGCGCTCGTGCCCTTCGATCGGCCCGGCGCCGATGCGGCAGAGGCCCATGCTGCGCCCGACTGGAACGGCGACCTGCTGCACGCCGACGAGGTCTTCGTCACCGGCGTGGGCTCGTCCACCACGTACCCCGACTACAAGCCCGCGCCCTTCATCGTGGCTTCGAAAGCCCAGGGCGTCGACATGGTCACCGTCGTCACCGAAGGCATCTTCAGCTACTGCAGCTTCAAGGTGAAGATCGACACCGACCGCTTCCTGGGCGCCGAGCAGGCCAACGTGCGCTACAAGGGCGAGGTCGTGGGCCATGTCACCACGGCCGAGTACGGCTCGCAGATGCTGTCGCTGGGCGGCGTGCACCACCTCACGGGCGGCAGCAAGAAGGAAGGCCGCATGACGGCCGAGCTCATGCAGCTCTTGGGCAACAAGCAGGCGGTCGAATGCACCATCGACGGCGGCGCCAGCCTCGTCATCCAGGCCGGCAAGGCGCCCATCGTCAACGGCGTGGAAGAACAGCGCATGCGCGTGGGCTGCGGCTCGGCCGCCGTGGGCATCTTCGCGCGCCAGTTCGCCGGCGTGGCCGACGAGGTGGTGGTGGTCGACGACCACATCACCGGCGTGCTCACCGAGCACCAGGCCGGCCGCTGCCTCGACATGACGCCCTCGGGCATCCAGATGCTGGGGCGCAAGTCGACGCCCGGGCGCTACTTCCAGGTCGCGAACCCGGGCAACGGCTGGGGCGGCACCGACATCGCCGACCCGCTCGCGATCATCGAAGGCTGGGAAGAGGGCGTGGCCCGCCCCGGCCTGCGCCTGCTCATGACCTCCACCACCGGCGAGCATGCGCAGTGGTACGTGCTCGACGAGGCCCTGAAGCCCATCGAGCAGCCCATGCCGCCCGAGGTGCGCCGCATCGTCGACCGCATCGGCGAGAACTGCGAGCCTTCGCTGTGCACCGTGCTGTTCCTCGGCGGTGCCGGCGGCAGCCTGCGCGCGGGCGTCACCGAAAACCCCGTGCTGCTCACGCGCGCCATCAAGCGCGCGCTGGTCAACGTCACCTGCGGCGGCGCACCGGCCTATGTGTGGCCCGGCGGCGGCATCACCGTCATGGCCGACGTCATGCGCATGCCCGACAACAGCTTCGGCACCGTGCCCACGCCGGCCATCGTCGCGCCCATCGAGTTCAGCATGCGGCGCGACGACTACGAGGCGCTCGGCGGGCACGTCGAACACATCTTCCCGCTCGAGCAGGCGCTCGCGCGCGGTGCGTGGCAGGAAGACGGCGCACCGCTGGCGCGCCAATGGCTCGTCATCGACGATGCCAATCCGTGGCCGCTCGGTCACGCTCCCATGCTGGGTTGAAAAATGTCCGCCCAACGCACGGCGCTCGACGCGGGCCGCTGGCATTTCAACCACGGCCCGATCGACATCGTGGCCGAAGCGCACGGCGACCCGTACGCCGTCGCCGCCGCGCACGACGCGGCCTGGGCGCGCTTCGGCCATGTGCTCGACGAACTCGTGCGCGAACTGCCGCAGCTGCGCCTGCCCGTGGCCGCACGCCAGCGCCCGCGTGGCGTGGTCGCGCGCCGCATGTGGGACGCCTGCGATGCCTTCTCGCCGCTGTTCCTCACGCCCATGGCGGCCGTGGCCGGCAGCGTGGCGCAGGAACTCATCGCCTTCTACGACCGGCCCGGCATCGAGCGCGCGTGGATCAACAACGGCGGCGACATCGCGCTGCACCTCGCGCCCGGCCACACGGCGCGCGTGGGCTTGTTTGCCGACCTCGCGCGCTTCGACTGGCGCGACAGCGGCATGCTCACGACCGACGGCCAGTTCGAACTGCACGCCGACCAGCCCGTGCGCGGCGTCGCCACCAGCGGCTGGCGCGGGCGCAGTTTCTCGCTGGGCATCGCCGACAGCGTGACGGTGTTGGCCGCCACCGCGGCGCAGGCCGACGCTGCCGCCACCGTGATCGCCAACGCCGTCGACGTGGCCGACGCCGCCATCCAGCGCCTGCCCGCCAGCGAATGCAAGGACGACAGCGACCTCGGCGACACCCTCGTCACCGTCGACGTGCCGCCGCTGGCGCCCGCGCAGGTGCACCATGCACTCGATGCGGGCGCGGCGTGCGCCCGCGCGTTGCAGAAAAGGGGGCTCGTGTGGGCCGTTCTGCTCGTTTGCCAGGGGCAGTGGCGGCGGGTGGAACCCTTATGCTCGAAGTCGCTGGACATCGCGCTGCCCGAAGCAGTTGGTTCAGTATTTGCTTAACGAAAAGCAAGGTTCTTTTTCATGATCGAAATCCGTCGCGTCTTCACCCATGTCGAGCACATCCACCACGAGTTCGGACCGCGTGCCGAAACCCCGCTGGTGCGCGGTGCCATCGGCGCGGTGCTGACCAATCCTTTCGCGGGCCGCTACGAGCCCGACATCCTGCCGATGATGGCGCTGCTCGACCCCGTGGGCGTCGACATGGCGCACCAGCTGCACGCTGCCATGGACGTGCCGCTCGAGCAGATCGCCACCTACGGCAAGGGCGCCATCGTCGGTGCCGACGGCGAGCTGGAGCACGGCGCGCTGTGGCATGTGCCCGGCGGCTACGCGATGCGCGAGCTGCTCGGCTGGAAGGGCAGCCGCGCCGCCTACACCGCGGGCAAGGCCGAAGAGAAAACCGGCCAGCCCGGCAACGCGCTGTCGATCGTGCCCTCGACCAAGAAGGTCGGCCCGCCCGGCGCCGCGCTCGACGTGCCGCTCACCAACATCAACGCCAGCTACGTGCGCGGCCAGTTCGATGCCATCGAGGTGCGCGTGCCCGGCGCGCCGATGGCCGACGAGATCGTCTTCATCCTCGCGATGAGCACCGGCTACCGCGTGCATGCGCGCGTCGGCGGCCTGCTTGCCAAGGACATCAGCAAGTGGGACGGCCTGCGCTGACCGCACAAGACAAGAGACAAGACAAGGAACACACAGACATGACCGCCAACATCCGCAAGCTCGTCATCCAGGTCGATGAAACCCGCAAGGAAATGGGGCAGGACGTGACGCCGCCCACGCGCCGCGCCGTCGCCATCGCCGTCATCGAGAACCCCTACGCCGGCCGCTACAGCGAGAACCTCGACGAGCTCATCGCCATCGGCGAAGAGCTCGGCGCGCTGCTCGGCCAGAAGGCCGTGAAGGCGCTGGGCATCGAACCCGGCCAGGCGCAGAGCTACGGCAAGGCCGCCATCGTCGGCGAGCGCGGCGAGCTGGAGCATGCCGCCGCCATCCTGCATCCCAAGCTGGGCGCGCCGCTGCGCGTGGCGGTCGAGAAGGGCGCGGCGCTCGTGCCTTCGGCCAAGAAGCAGGGCACGCTGGGCACCGCCATCGACGTGCCGCTGGGCCATAAAGACGCCGCCTTCGTGCGCAGCCACTTCGATGCCGTCGAGGCCCGCGTGAGCGACGCGCCGCGCGCCAACGAGATCGTCGTGGCCGTGGCCGTCACCGACAGCGGCCGCCCGCTGCCGCGCGTCGGCGGCCTGCAGGTCAGTGAAATCAAGGGCGAAGACGGTCTTCGCTGACCTGTCATTGCATCGTCACCCGCATCGTGTTTTCTGTTCGAACTTCTAGGAGCTTCCCGATGAATCCATTGCGCCTTGCCTTCTGCGCCGCTTCCGTCGTCACGCTGGCCACCGCCCTCGTCCCCGCGCATGCGCAGGGCGTGATCAAGATCGGCGAAATCAACAGCTACAAGGCGCAGCCCGCCTTCCTCGAGCCCTACAAGAAGGGCATGGAACTGGCGGTCGACGAGATCAACGCCAAGGGCGGCGTCAACGGCAAGAAGCTGGAGCTCATCAGCCGCGACGACAACGCCAACCCCGGCGACGCCGTGCGCGTGGCCGAAGAACTCATCTCGCGCGAGAAGGTCGACGTGCTGGCCGGCGCCTTCCTGTCGAACACCGGCCTGGCGCTGACCGACTTCGCCAAGCAGAAGAAATTCTTCTACCTCGCCGCCGAGCCGCTCACCGACAAGATCGTCTGGAGCAACGGCAACAAGTACACCTACCGCCTGCGCCCCTCGACCTACATGCAGGTCGCGATGCTGGTGCCCGAGGCCGCCAAGCTCAAGAAGAAGCGCTGGGCCATCGTGTACCCCAACTACGAATACGGCCAGTCGTCGGTCGCCACCTTCAAGACGCTGCTCAAGGCGATCCAGCCCGACGTCGAGTTCGTCGCCGAGCAGGCACCGCCGCTGGGCAAGGTCGATGCGGGCAGCGTGGTGCAGGCCCTGGCCGATGCCAAGCCCGACGCCATCTTCAACGTGCTGTTCGGCGCCGACCTGTCCAAGTTCGTGCGCGAAGGCAACACGCGCGGCCTGTTCAAGGACCGCGAGGTCGTGAGCGTGCTGACCGGCGAGCCCGAGTACCTTGACCCGCTGAAGGACGAGGCGCCCAACGGCTGGGTCGTCACCGGTTATCCCTGGTACGGTGTGAAGACCGCCGAGCACAAGGCCTTCAACGACGCCTACCAGGCCAAGTTCAAGGACTACCCGCGCCTGGGTTCGGTGGTGGGCTACAGCGCCATCTACTCGATCGCCGCCGGCGTGAAGAAGGCCGGCAGCACCGACACCGAGAAGCTCGTGGCCGCCTTTAAGGGCCTGCAGGTCGACACGCCCTTCGGCAAGATCAGCTACCGCGCGCAGGACAACCAGTCCACCATGGGCGCGTACGTCGGCAAGACCAAGAACGACGGCGGCAAGGGCGTGATGGTCGACTACGTCTATCTCGACGGCGCCAAGTTCCAGCCCACCGACGACGAAGTGAAAAAGATGCGCCCTGCGGACTGACCGCACGGCTCCTGCAACGCGTCCGCCGCCGCTTCTTGAGCGCGGCGGGGCGCGGTGTCTCCAGTTTCCTCAGGGTCCTTCATGAGCTTTTCAGGCTTCGTTGTTCAGTTGCTCAACGGGTTGGCTGGCGCGTCTTCGCTGTTTCTGGTGGCGGCCGGCCTCTCGTTGATCTTCGGCGTGACGCGCATCGTCAACTTCGCCCATGGATCTTTTTTCATGGTGGGCATCTACGTCGCGTACACGCTGGTCGAGAAGCTCGGCCCGAGCGTGGGCTTCTGGCCGGCGCTGTTGATCGCCGCGCTCGCGGTGGGCGTGCTGGGCGCGCTCATCGAGGTGCTGCTGCTGCGCCGCATCTACAAGGCGCCCGAGCTGTTCCAGCTCTTGGCCACCTTCGCGCTGGTGCTCGTCATCAAGGACGCGGTGCTGTGGCTCTGGGGGCCTGACGAACTGCTCGGCCCGCGCGCGCCGGGCCTGAAGGGCTCGGTCGAAATCCTCGGGCGCCAGTTTCCTTCCTACGACCTGTTCCTGATCGTCGTCGGACCGCTGGTGCTCGGCCTCGTGTGGCTGCTGCTCACGCGCACGCGCTTCGGCACGCTGGTGCGCGCCGCCACGCAAGACCGCGAGATGGTCAGCGCGCTGGGCGTCAACCAGGCCTGGCTCTTCACCGCGGTGTTCGCGCTTGGCGCGCTGCTCGCGGGCCTGGGCGGCGCACTGCAATTGCCGCGCGAACCCGCCACGCTCGAGATGGACCTGAACACCATCGGCGCCGCCTTCGTCGTGGTGGTGGTCGGCGGCATGGGCTCGCTGCCCGGCGCCTACGTGGCCGCGCTGCTCATCGCCGAGATCAAGGCCGTGTGCATCTGGCTGGGCGTGGTGCAGATCTTCGGCATCGACGTGTCGTTCTCCAAGCTCACGCTGATGGTCGACTTCCTCGTGATGGCCATCGTGCTGGTGTGGCGTCCGTGGGGCCTGTTCGGCCGGCCGCAGGCGCCGAGCCGCTACGTCGGCATGCAGGAAGAACCGCTGCGCCAGCCAAGCACCGCCTACATCGTGGCCGCCGCAGGGCTGGCGCTGGTGCTGGCCGCGCTGCCGCTGCTGACGGCCGGTTCGCCCTACACCACGGTGCTGATGATCGACCTGCTGATCGCCGCGCTGTTCGCCACCAGCCTGCACTTCATCATGGGGCCGGCCGGCATGCACTCCTTCGGCCACGCTGCGTACTTCGGCCTCGGGGCCTACGGCGCGGCGTTGCTGGTGCGCGCGCTGCACCTGCCGATGGAGCTGGCGCTGGTGGTCGCGCCGCTGGTGGCCGCGCTCGGCGCCTTCGTCTACGGCTGGTTCGCCGTGCGGCTGTCGGGCGTGTACCTGGCGATGCTCACGCTGGCCTTCGCGCAGATCACCTGGGCCGTCACCTACCAGTGGGACAGCTTCACGGGCGGCAGCAACGGCCTGACCGGCGTGTGGCCCTCGGAGTGGCTGTCGAACAAGCAGGTGTACTACTGGCTCACGCTGGTGCTCGTGGGCGCGGGCGTGTGGTGGCTGCGCCGCGTGCTGTTCTCGCCCTTCGGCTATGCGCTGCGCGCGGGCCGCGATTCGGTGCTGCGCGCCGACGCCATCGGCATCGACGTCAAGCGCATGCAGTGGGCGGCCTTCGTCATCGCCGGCACCGTGGCCGGCCTGGCCGGCGCGCTCTATGCGTTCTCGAAAGGCAGCATCTCGCCCGAGAGCCTGTCGGTCGGCAAGTCGGTCGACGGCCTCGTGATGGTGCTGCTGGGCGGCATCCAGACCCTGGCGGGCCCCGTGGTCGGCGCCGTCACCTTCACCTGGCTGCACGACACCGTGGCGCGCAACACCGACTACTGGCGCGCCATGCTCGGCGCCATCATCCTGATCCTGGTGCTGCTGTTCCCGCAGGGCATTGCAGGGTCGATCAAGCAACTCGTCGACAGGTGGCGCGCACCGAAGCATGATGAAGCAGACGCCAAGCTCAAGGAGGTGAAGGCATGAGCCTCCTCAAAGTAGAAAACCTCGGCAAGTCTTTCGGCGGCGTGAAGGCCGTGGACGGCATCAGCTTCGAGCTGCCGCCCGGCGAACTGCTTGCGCTCATCGGCCCCAACGGCGCCGGCAAGTCGACCACCTTCAACATGGTGAACGGCCAGCTCAAGGCCGACCAGGGCTCGATCACGCTCGACGGCCACGAACTCGTGGGCCGCAAGCCGCGCGAGATCTGGCGCAAGGGCGTGGGCCGCACCTTCCAGATCGCCGAAACTTTTGCCTCGCTCACCGTGGTCGAGAACGTGCAGATGGCGCTGCTCTCGCACGACCACAAGCTGTTCTCGATGTGGCGCCGCGCGGCCGACCACAAGCGCGACGAAGCGCTGGCGCTGCTCGACCAGGTCGGCATGAAGGCGCAGGCCGACCGGCCCTGCAGCGTGCTGGCCTACGGCGACGTGAAGCGCGTCGAACTCGCCATCGCCATGGCCAACTCGCCCAAGCTGCTGCTCATGGACGAGCCCACCGCCGGCATGGCGCCCCAGGAGCGCAACTCGCTCATGGCGCTCACCAAGGACCTCGTCATCCAGCGCGGCATGGCCGTGCTCTTCACCGAGCACAGCATGGACGTGGTGTTCGCGTACGCCGACCGCATGATCGTGCTGGCGCGCGGGCGCCTCATCGCGCAGGGCAAGCCGCTCGAGATCCGCGACCACCCGAAGGTGCAGGAGGTGTACTTCGGCAGCGGCAAGACCTTCGAGAAGATCGCCGAAAAGGCCGCCGCATTGGGAGTTGCCGCATGAGCACGCATGAACCTCTTCTGGAAGCCAAGGCGCTGTGCGCCTGGTACGGCGCCGCGCAGATCCTCTACGACGTCGACCTCGAAGTGCGGCGCGGCGAAGTCGTCGCGCTCATGGGCCGCAACGGCGCGGGCAAGTCGACCACGCTCAAGACGCTCATCGGCATGCTCACCAAGCGCCGCGGCGCCGTGCGCTTCCTGGGCCACGACATTTCGAAAAGCGAGCCGCACCACGCGGCGCGCCTGGGCCTGGGCTTCGTGCCCGAAGACCGGCGCGTGTTCACCGACCTCACGGTGATGGAGAACCTCGAGGTCGGCAAGCAGCCCGCGCGCCAATGGGCCGACGGCACGGCCGCGCCGCTGTGGACGCCCGAGCGCCTGTTCCAGTTGTTCCCCAACCTCGGCGAAATGCCGAACCGCCCCGGTGGCCGCATGAGCGGCGGCGAGCAGCAGATGCTCACCGTGGCGCGCACGCTGATGGGCAACCCCTATCTCGTGCTGCTCGACGAGCCCTCCGAGGGCGTGGCCCCGGTCATCGTCGAGCAGATGGCCAACATGATCCTCGAGCTCAAGGCGCAGGGCGTGAGCATCCTGCTGTCGGAGCAGAACATGCACTTCGCCGAGCTGGTCTCCGACCGGGCCTACGTGCTCGAGAAGGGGCAGATCCGCTACCACGCCACGATGGCCGAGTTGGCCGCGAACGAAGAAGTGCGCAGGGCTTACCTCAGCGTCTGACCGTTTCCTTTCCTCAACCACCGGAGTCCACACCATGCATCGCAGAACCGTCCTGAAGTCCGCCGCTGCCCTGGGGCTCGTCGGCAGCCTCGGCAGTTTCGGCCTCTCCGCTTTCGCGGCCGGCAAGATCAAGCCCGGTGGCAAGGCCGCGCTGATCGTGGTCGATGTGCAGAACTGTTTTCTCGACGGCGGCACGCTCGCGGTGAAGGGCGGCAACGAGGTGATCCCGGTCATCAACGCGCTGGCGCCCGCGTTCCAGAACATCGTCGTCACGCAGGACTGGCACACGGCGGGCCATGCCTCGTTCGCCAGCACCTACAGCGGCAAGAAGCCCTTCGAGACGACGAAGCTCAATTACGGCACGCAGGTGCTGTGGCCCGACCACTGCGTGCAGGGCACTGAAGACGCCGCGCTCGGCAAGGAGCTGAAGGTGCCGACCGCGCAGCTCATCATCCGCAAGGGCTTCCACAAGGACATGGACAGCTACTCCGCCTTCGAGGAGGCCGACCACAAGACGGCCACCGGCCTGGCCGGCTACCTCAAGGCGCGCGGCATCAAGACCGTGTTCGTCACGGGCCTGGCCACCGACTTCTGCGTGGCCTGGACCGCGATGGACGCGCGCAAGGCCGGCTTCGAGGCCTACGTGATCGAAGACGCCACGCGCGGCATCGATCTCAACGGCTCGCTGGCCGCCGCCTGGAAGCAGATGACGGCCAAGGGCGTCAAGCGCATCCAGTCCGGCGACATCCAGGCCGGCTGACGACGACGAAGCCCGCGGCGCCGCCGCGGCAACACCCCTCCGACGACAACAACAAAGAGACAGACGACGCATGAAGCTTTCGATTTCAAGGCGCACCCTGGTGGCGGGCGGCGCGGCCCTGGCGCTCGGCCCCGGCCTGCTGCGGCCGGCGCGCGCGGACAACGGCGTGACGGACAGCACCATCCGCATCGGCCAGTCGGCCGTGTTCAGCGGCCCGGCGAAAGACTTCGGCGTCGACTACCGCGCGGGCATCCAGCTGTACTTCGACCGCGTCAACAAGTCGGGCGGCATCCACGGCCGCAGGATCGAACTCGTCACCTACGACGACGCCTACGAGCCCGCGAAGACGGCCGCCAACACGGCCAAGTTGATCGACGAGGACAAGGTCTTCGCGCTCACCGGCTACGTCGCCACGGGCAACCTCGCGGCCGCCATGCCGCTGGCCGAGAAGGCCGGCGTGCCGATGTTCGCGCCGCTGGTGGGCACCACGTCGTTTCGCACCAAGACCAACCGCTACCTGTTCCACGTGCGCGCGGGCTACGACCTGGAGCTGCGCAAGATCATCAGCCACCTCTCGACGCTGGGCATCCAGTCGATCGCCGTGGTCTACCAGGACAGCGCCTTCGGCAAGTCGAACCTCGCCACCTGCGAGCAGCTGGCCGCCGAGTACAAGGTGAAGGTGGTGCAGACGCTGCCCATGGCCATCGCGGCCGAAGACGCCAAGCAGGTGATCGGCGGGCTCGCCGAGGGCCGGCCCGGCGCCGTCGTGATGATCATGGCCGGGCGCATGACCGAGGTCTTCATCCGCGACTACCGCGCGAGCGGCGCGGCGGCGCCGCTGTACACGCTGTCGGTCGGCATCACCGACGCGGCGGGTTCCGCCAAGCGGCTCGAAGGCAAGCTCGCCGGGCTGGTCACGGCCAGCATCGTGCCGCCGCCCGGTGCGCAGCGCGTGCCCATCGTGGCCGACTACCAGCGCGACCGCGCCGAGTTCGGCCAGAAGATCGACAGCTACACCGCGCTCGAGGGCTACATCGTCGCGCGTGTGATGACCGAGGGCCTGCGCCGCGCGGGCAAGGCGCTCACGCGCGACAGCTTCATCGCCGGGCTCGAGAGCATCGGCAGCACGCGCTTCGGCGACTTCCCCGTCGACTACAGCGCGAAGAACCACAACGGCTCGACCTTCGTGGACCTGGAGATGTACACCCGTGACGGCCAGTTGCGGCGCTGAGCCGCTGCACCTGCAGGTCAACGGCCGGGCGCACGCGCTCGCCGGCGTGCCGCGCGAAGCCTCGCTGCTGCACCTGCTGCGCAACGACCTCGGGCTCAACGGGCCCAAGTACGGCTGCGGGCTCGGGCAGTGCGGTGCGTGCACGGTGCACGTCGACGGCGTGGCCGCGCGGTCCTGCGTGATTCCGGCGCACGGCGTGGCGGGGCGCAGCATCACCACGCTCGAAGGCCTGGGCATGCGCGGGCGCTGGCACCCGGTGCAGGCCGCCTTCGAAGACGCGCAGGCCGCCCAGTGCGGCTACTGCCTCAACGGCATGGTGATGCAGGCGGCGGCGCTGCTCGCGCGTGATCCGCATGCGAGCGAGGCGCGCATCCGCAGCGAGCTCTCGGGCAACCTGTGCCGCTGCGGCACGCACATCGAGATCCTCGACGCCGTGCAGCGCGCCGCCGTGCGCCTGCGCACGGCCCCGCCGGACGCCCCCGCCGCATGACGCGCCGCGCCGACCTGCCGCAGACGCGCGCGGAATTCCTCGCTGCCGATGGCGTGCTGCTGGTGGTGCGCGAGGCGCCGCCCCCGCCGCCGCCCGCCAAGGGCCAGCCCGCCTTCATCGCCAGCCACCCCAGCGAAGGCGACGAGGTGTTGCTCGCGCTGTGGGACGACGGCAGCGTCTCCGCGCTCAACGGCCACGTCGACCTGGGCACCGGCATCCAGACCGCGCTCGCGCAGATCGTGGCCGAGGAGCTCGACCTCGGCATGCCCTGCGTGCGCATGATGCTCGGCGACACCGCGCGCGCGCCCAACCAGGGCGCGACCATCGCGAGCGCGTCGATCCAGATCCACGCGCAGCCGCTGCGGCTGGCCGCGGCGCAGGCTCGCGTTTGGCTGCTGGCGCGCGCGGCCGAACGGCTGGGCGCGGCCGTCGATGCGCTGCAGGTGCGCAACGGCGTGGTGCGCGTGGCCGAGGCGCCGGAGCGCCACCTCAACTACGCGGACCTCGTGGCGCACCAGCGCACGGTGCTGCGGCTGGACCTCGATGCCACCCCCAAGAACCCGGCCGACTACCGCCTCGTCGGCACGCGCCAGGCGCGCGTCGACATCCCGGCCAAGCTCGCGGGCGACCTCGTGTTCGTGCACGACATGCGCGTGCCCGGCATGCTGCACGGCCGCGTGGTGCGCCCGCCGTATGCGGGCGCGGACCACGGCGAGTTCATCGGCAACACGCTCGAAGCGGTCGACGAAGCGTCGATCGCGCACATCCCCGGCATCCGCGCCGTGGTCGTGGTGCGCGACTTCGTCGGCATCGTCGCCGAGCGCGAAGAGTACGCCGAGCAGGCGATGCGCGAGCTGCGCGTGACCTGGAAGCCCTGGCCCGGCATGCCCGACCTGCGCGACGTGGCACAGGCCCTGCGCGACAACCCCTCGACGCAGCGCCTGCTGGTCGACGAGGGCGATGTCGACGGCGCGATGGCCGCCGCCGCGCAGCCGATGCAGCGCACCTACGTGTGGCCCTACCAGATGCATGCGTCCATCGGCCCCTCGTGCGCGCTGGCCGAGTGGCAACCGGCGGACGGCAGCGGCATGCAACTGCGCTGCTGGGCCGGGTCGCAGAATCCGCACGTCCTGCGTGCCGATCTTGCGAAGTTGATGGGCGTGGACGACGTGCAGGTCGACGTCGTGCGCATGGAGGCCGCGGGCTGCTACGGCCGCAACGGCGCCGACGACGTGGCGGCCGATGCCGCGCTGCTCGCGCGCGCCGTGGGCGCGCCGGTGCGCGTGCAGCTCTCGCGCGAGCAGGAGCATGCGTGGGAGCCCAAGGGCGCCGCGCAGCTCATGGAGATCGACGGCGGGCTCATGGCCGACGGCCGCGTCGCCGCCTACGACTTCGAAACCTCGTACCCCTCGAACGGCGCGCCCACGCTGGCGCTGCTGCTCACGCGCACGGTCGAGCCGGTGGCGCAGGCCTACGAGATGGGCGACCGCACCGCGCGACCGCCCTACACCTACGACAACCTGCGCGTGAAGGTCAACGACATGGCGCCGATCGTGCGCGCCTCGTGGCTGCGCGGCGTGTCGGCGCTGCCGAGTTCGTTCGCGCACGAGTCGTACATCGACGAGCTGGCGACGGCCGCCGGTGTCGACCCCGTGCAGTTCCGCCTGCGGCACCTGGACGACCCGCGCGCGGTCGAGCTCGTGCAGGCCACCGCGCAGAAGGCCGGCTGGCGCATGCGCACCGGGCCGAAGGAGAACGCCGACGGCGGGCTCGGAGAGGGCGGCGACATCCTCTTCGGCCAGGGCTTTGCGTACGCGCGCTACATCCACAGCAAGTGGCCGGGCTTCGGCGCGGCGTGGGCTGCGTGGGTGGCCGATGTCGAGGTCAACCAGAAGACCGGCGAGGTGCACGTGCGCCGCGTGGTGGTGGGGCACGACGCGGGGCTGCTGGTCAACCCGGCGGGCGTCGAGCACCAGGTGCACGGCAACGTGATCCAGACCACGAGCCGTGCGCTCAAGGAGCAGGTGCAGTTCGCGCCGCAGCAGGGCGCCGCAACGGGCGGTGCGCAGTTGCCGGGCGTGCTGCCTTCGGGCGTGGTCGCGAGCCGCGAGTGGGGCAGCTACCCGATCCTCAATTTCCGCGACGTGCCGGTGATCGAGGTCATGCACATGCCGCGTCCCGGCGAGCCGTCGTTGGGCGCGGGCGAGTCGTCGTCGGTGCCGGGCACGGCGGCGATCGCCAATGCGATCTTCGATGCGACGGGCGTGCGCTTCCGCTCGCCGCCGTTCACGCCGGAGACGGTGCTGGCGGAACTGAACCGGGGTTCGCTGCCACCGCCTCCGGGCCAGGGCGATGGCCACGCGAAGGGCGATGCCGCCGGACCCTCTTCCTCAGCTGCCTCGAGCGCAGGCGTGAGCAACGCCCTGTGGCCGCGTCGCAAGGGCCTGTGGGCCACCGGCGCCGCGCTCTTCATCGGCGGCCTCGGCGTCATCGCCGGCCTGCTCGGCTGGCGCGCGGCCATCGCGCCCGTGTCGCTCAGCGCGCCGGTCTACAGCGAGTCCACCATCGAACGCGGCCGCGTGCTCGCCGCGCTCGGCGACTGCGCCGTGTGTCACACCGCACCCGGCGGCGCACCCAATGCCGGTGGCCGCGCAATGGACACGCCCTTCGGCACGCTCTACACCACCAACCTCACGCCCGACGCCGAGACGGGCCTGGGCCGCTGGTCGTTCAGCGCCTTCCAGCGCGCGATGCGCGAAGGCGTCTCGCGCGACGGCCACCACCTGTACCCCGCGTTCCCCTACACCGCCTTCGCGAAGACCAGCGACGACGACCTGCAGGCGCTCTATGCGTACTTCATGGCGATGCCGGCGGTGCGTGCGGAAACGCCCAAGTCCGAACTGAAGTTCCCGTTCAACCTGCGCCCGCTGATGGCCGGCTGGAACGCGCTGTTCCACGACCCCGCGCCGCTTCCGCCCGTGCCCACGCAGAGCGCCGAATGGAACCGCGGTGCCTACCTCGTCAACGGCCTGGGCCATTGCGGCGCCTGCCACACGCCGCGCAACGCGCTCGGCGCGGAGCAGGGCGGCAGCGCGTTCCTCTCGGGCGCAATGGTCGATGGTTGGGAAGCGCCCGCGCTCACGCAGCTGTCGAAGGCCGCCGTGCCTTGGGACACCGACGCGCTGTACCGCTACCTGCGCAACGGCCACTCGCCGCGGCACGGCATCGCGGGTGGCCCGATGGCCGAGGTGGTGCGCGAACTCGCGCAGGTGCCCGACGCCGACGTGCGCGCGATGGCCGTCTACCTCGGCTCCTTCAACCCCGAGCCGGTCGCGCAGCCGCAGGCGCTCGCGCAGCAGGCCATCGACAACGCCGCGCGCACGCAGGGCCAGCTGCTCGGCCCCGCGCAGCGCATGTTCGACAGCGCGTGTGCGTCGTGCCACCACGACGGCGACGGTCCCACGCTGCTGGGCGTGAACACGCTGCTCGCACTCAACAGCAGCCTCACGAGCACACGGCCCGACAACCTGCTGCGCACCATCCTCGACGGCGTGCGCGCACCCGCGCACCGCGACATCGGCTTCATGCCCGCGTTCCGCGAAGCGCTCGACGACCGCCAGATCGCCGACCTCGCCGGCTACATGCGCGCACGTTTCGCGCCGCAGGAAGCGCCGTGGGCGAACCTGCCCGCCGAGGTGGCGCGCGTGCGGGCCACGCCGGGCCACTGACCCGCGGCGGGCGTGGCCGCGGGCCCGCGGCTACGATGGCGCGCAGACCTTATTCACGGAGACACCCCACCATGCCTTTGGACCTTTCGACCGCTTCCAGCCTGCCCCGCGACGCCGAGCGCGCCACCCTTGTCGGCCGTCTCTGGCAACCCGGCGTGGGCCCGGTGCTGGTGGCCGTGCAGGGCGATGGCCTGCACGACCTGTCGACGCTCGCACCCACCATGAGCGACCTGCTCGAAGGCAACGGCTCGCCAGCCGAAGCCGTGCGCGCGGCACTGCAGAGTGGCACCGCGCCACGCATCGCCGCACTCGATGCCGTGCTCGCCAACAGCGACGAGAGCAAGCGCGACAGTGGCCAACCCTGGCTGCTCGCACCCTGCGACCTGCAGGTCGTGAAGGCCAGCGGCGTGACCTTCGTCGCCAGCCTGCTCGAACGCGTGATCGAAGAGCAGGCACGCGGCGATGCCTCGCGCGCCGAGGCCACGCGCGCGGCCATCGGCGACGTGCTCGGCGACAACCTCGCCGACATCGTGCCGGGCTCGCCCGAAGCCATGAAGGTGAAGGACGTGCTCATCGCGCAAGGCATGTGGTCGCAGTACCTCGAGGTCGGCATCGGCCCCGACGCCGAGGTCTTCACCAAGGCGCCGGTGCTCGCGGCCGTGGGCACGGGCGCCGACGTGGGCATCCACGCGGACTCGGCCTGGAACAACCCCGAGCCCGAGGTCGTGCTCGCGGTGAACAGCCGCGGCGAGACGCTGGGCGCCGCGCTCGGCAACGACGTCAACCTGCGCGACTTCGAAGGCCGCAGCGCACTGCTGCTGGGCAAGGCGAAGGACAACAACGCCTCGTGCGCCATCGGCCCGTTCATCCGTCTGTTCGACGCGCACTTCGGCATCGCCGATGTGCGGCGCATCACGGTCGCGCTGAACGTGACGGGGCCCGAGGGCTTCACGCTCGAAGGTTCGAGTTCGCTCGCGAAGATCAGCCGCGATCCACTCGACCTCGTGGCGCAGACACTCAACCGCCACCACGCCTACCCAGACGGTTTCATGTTGTTTCTGGGCACGATGTTCGCGCCGACACAAGACCGTCACGGACCGGGGCAAGGATTCACGCATGTCGTGGGCGACCATGTGCGCATCGCGGCCCCTGAATTGGGTGCGTTGAACAACCGCGTCGTGCATGCAGACCAGGCGCCGCGGTGGTCTTTCGGCCTCGGTGCGTTGATGCGCAACCTCGCGTCGCGCAAGTTGCTGTAGCCCGTACTTCTGCACTTTAAAAGCAGATGTACTCCTTTGGAATTCAGAGGCTGCACTTTGCATTCTGTTGCGGTTGACCATGCCTCTTCTTACCCTCAAGATGACTACCATCGCGAGTGGATAAATCAAGGGAGTCGTGGTTGCTGCCGAATGAGATCGATCTGTTGCAGACGCCCGTCGAGGGCCCGCTTCCCTGTGGTGAAGATCTGGAATACGACGCCGATTTCATGGCGCTCCAACAGGCGGCCACGGGCAAGCGCGAGCAGCAGTTCGGCGACACCATCATTCCCGCCGAGCCGCCCGACTGGGCGCGCGTAGACCGTATCGCACGGCAGCTGTGCGTACGCACGCGCGACCTGCGCGTGCTGGTGCCGCTCACGCTCGCATGGACCGAAAGCCGCGGCCTGCCCGGCTATGTCGACGGGCTGCGCCAGGTCGATGCGGTGCTGCAGACTTTCTGGAACGACGTGCATCCGCGCGTCGTCGATGGCACGAACGAAGACCCGCTGCCGCGCATGAATGCGCTGGCCGCACTGGCCGAAGCCGAAGGGCTCGGACGCAGCGTGCGCGATGCGCGGCTGCTCGAAGACGGTGGCACGGCGATGAGCCTGCGGCAGGTCGAGGCGCTGCTCGATTCGAGCAAGAGCGACCAGGTGGACTACCCCGGCGGCGTCGGCCGCCTGCGCGAGGCCGCACGCCGCGCACACGACAAGGCGGCGGCGCCGGTCGTGGCCCTGCGTGAGGCTTTGGCACTGCTGCAGCGCATCCGAGAGACCTGCGAGCGCGCGCTGGGCCAGAGCTGGGCGCCCGATTTTTCACGGCTCGAACGGTCGCTGCGCACCGTGGGCCAGTTGCTGCCGGAGCAGCCGCACAGCGAGGTGCCGCAGGCGTCGGCAGTGGGCCGTGCAGAAGACACAAGCGGTGCGGCGCAGGTGCACGCACCCGCAACGCACGTTGCAGCGGCCACGCAGGCTGCAGTGCGTCCGCTGCGGATTCAAGAGATTGAAATATCGGCTCGTGAAGATGTGCAAGTGTTGTTGGAAAAAGCATGCGAGTTCCTGGAACGAACGGAACCGAGCCATCCGGCACCCATGCTGATCCGCAGGGCCCAGCGGCTGATGGACCTCAACTTCTTCCAGATCATCGAAGAGCTCGTGCCCGAGGGATTGCAAAAGATAGAAAGCCTTGCCGGCCGCCCGTTGAACGGCGACGCCGCATTGCCCTAGCGGCCGTTGCGCCGGCGAGCAGGAACAACGCGCCGGCACCGGTCGACCGGTACGACCCATGCATTCAGTTTCAAGAGGACGCTTATGGCAGACAACCGTGTCAGGAACAGTGGTCAGAAGTTCATCGCGCGCAACCGGGCGCCGCGCGTGCAGATCGAGTACGACGTCGAGATCTACGGCAGCGAACGCAAGATCCAGCTGCCTTTCGTGATGGGCGTCATCGCCGACCTCGCGGGCAAGCAGACCGACCCCATGCCCGATCTCGCGGAGCGCGAGTTCATGGCGGTGGACATCGACAACTTCGACGAGCGCATGAAGTCCATCAAGCCGCGCGTCGCGTTCCAGGTGCCCAACACGCTCACCGGCGAAGGCCAGATGAACGTGGACATCACCTTCGACAGCATGGACGACTTCTCGCCCGCGCGCATCGCGCGCCAGGTCGATGCGCTGCAGCAGCTGCTCGAGGCGCGCACCGAGCTGTCGAACCTGCTCTCGTACATGGACGGCAAGAACGGCGCCGAGCAACTCATCGCGCAGGCGCTGCAGAACCCGGCGCTGCTCAAGTCGCTGGCGTCCGCGCCCAACCCCGCGGTCGCGCAGGCGGCCGCAGATGCCGCAGCAGCCAAGCAAGCCGACGACAGGACCGCACCATGAGCACCGCATCCCAGCAAGGCGCACGCGCCCGCACCGCCACCGTCGAAGCCCTCGAACCCAACGAGTTCTCCGACCTCCTGCAGCGCGAGTTCAAGCCCAAGACCGAGCAGGCGCGCGAGGCGGTGGAGAACGCCGTCAAGACGCTGGCCGTGCAGGCGCTCGAGAACACCGTCACCATCTCGAACGACGCCTACCGCAGCGTGCAGGCCATCATCACGGAGATCGACCGCAAGCTGTCGGAGCAGATCAACCAGATCCTGCACCACGAAGACTTCCAGCAGCTCGAAGGTGCATGGCGCGGCCTCCACTACCTCGTGAACAACACCGAGACCGACGAGCAGCTGAAGATCCGCGTCATGTGCGCATCGAAGCGTGAAGTGGCGCGCTCGCTCAAGCGCCACAAGGGCATCGGCTGGGACCAGAGCCCGATGTTCAAGAAGATCTACGAGGCCGAGTACGGCCAGTTCGGCGGCGAGCCCTTCGGCGCGCTGATCGGCGACTTCCACTTCGACCACAGCCCGCCCGACGTCGAGATGCTCGGCGAGATGGCCAAGATCGCCGCCGCCGCGCACTGCCCCTTCATCGCCGGCGCCTCGCCCACCGTGATGCAGATGGACTCGTGGCAGGAGCTGTCGAACCCGCGCGATTTGACCAAGATCTTCCAGAACACCGAGCACACCGCGTGGCGCTCGCTGCGCGATTCGGAAGACGCGCGCTACATCGGCCTGGCCATGCCGCGCTTCCTGGCGCGCTTGCCCTACGGTGCGCGCACCAACCCGGTCGACGAGTTCGAGTTCGAGGAAGAAACCGATTCGGCGCTGCACACGCGCTACACCTGGGCCAACTCGGCCTATGCGATGGGCGTGAACATCAACCGCTCGTTCAAGCAGTTCGGCTGGTGCACCTCGATCCGCGGCGTGGAGTCGGGCGGCGCGGTCGAGAACCTGCCCACCCACACCTTCCCCACCGACGACGGCGGCGTGGACATGAAGTGCCCGACCGAGATCGCCATCAGCGACCGGCGCGAGGCCGAGCTCGCCAAGAACGGTTTCATGCCGCTGGTGCACCGCAAGAACTCCGACTTCGCGGCCTTCATCGGCGCGCAGTCGCTGCAGCAGCCGGCCGAGTACTACGACGCCGACGCCACGGCCAACGCCAACCTGGCGGCGCGCCTGCCGTACCTGTTTGCGTGCTGCCGCTTCGCGCACTACCTGAAGTGCATCGTGCGCGACAAGATCGGCTCGTTCCGAGAGCGCGAGGACATGGAGCGCTGGCTCAACGACTGGATCATGAACTACGTCGACGGCAGCCCCGGCACCTCGTCGCAGGACACGAAGGCGATGAAGCCGCTGGCGGCGGCCGAGGTCCAGGTGGAAGCCATTGAGGACAACCCCGGCTACTACGCCGCCAAGTTTTTTCTCCGGCCGCACTACCAGCTCGAGGGGCTGACGGTGTCGTTGCGGCTGGTTTCGAAGCTGCCGTCCAACAAGAAGGACAGCAGCTAATTCCACTGTCCCGCTACCGGGCAATTCATCGATAACTTTTGGGGGTCAATCATGGCAGTAGACATGTTCATGCGCGTCGAGGGTGCAAACGGCGAGTCCAAGGACTCCAACCACAAGGACTGGACCGACATCAAGTCGTTTGCATGGGGAGCGACGCAGCCTGGCAACATGGTCAGCGGCGGTGGCGGCGGCGTGGGCAAGGCCAGCTTCAACGACCTGCAGGTGCTCGCGCGCATCGACAAGGCGGCGCCTTCCGTGCTGAAGAACTGCGCGAGCGGCAAGCACCTGAGCAAGGTCGAGGTGGCCGTGTGCAAGGCCGGCGGCTCGCAGATCGAGTACACGCGCGTCACGCTCGAAGAAGTGCTTGTCACCTCGGTGCAGTACACGGCCGAGCAGGGCGGTGACGCGGTGCTCGTGCAGTACGCCTTCCAGGCCGCGAAGGTGAAACAGCAGTACTGGGAACAGACCGACAAGGGCGGCAAGGGCGCCGAGACGGTGCTGGGCTGGAACATCAAGGAAAACAAGGAAGCCTGATTTCCTTGTTGCGCGGCGGGGCCGTGGCCTTCAGGGCCATGCAGCCCCCGCCGGCGGTCCACAGCCGTTTGTCTGTCTCCTGCGGCGCCCCTTCGCGGCGCGCCGCCTTTCACCTTTCAGCCAGTCAACGGGGAAGTTTCATGGGCGATGGGTTTGCAGTGCTGGGCGAGCGCTCCGTGGCCGAGCACACCGAATGGGTACAGCGGCAGATCCGCGCCAGTCCCCAGAATGCCGGCCTGCGCCTTGCCCTGTGCCACTTCCTCGCGCTGCGCGGCGAATGGCAGCGGGCCGAAGACCAGCTCAAGCTCGCGACCAAGCTCGACCCCACGTTCACGCCGGCCAGCGTCACCTGCGCGATGGCATTGCGGGGCGAGCGCGAGCGCAGCGACTTCTGGGCCGGCGGCGGACGCACGCCGGCCATCGTCTCGGGCAATGCCGACTGGGTCGAGCAACTGCTCGGCGCCGCCGTCTTGCCTGCCGAACGTGCCGACGAAGCCGCCGCGCTGCGCGAGGCCGCACGCGACGCGGCGCCGGCGTTGCAAGGCACGCTGACCACCGTCGACCGCTCCGATGCACGGGCCGTGCAGGCGCTCGACGGCGAGCCCGCGGCACACAGCGACTTCGCCTGGCTGTGCGACGGCGACGCGCGCATCGGCGCCGTGCTCGAACTGTTCACGCCCTCGGGCTATGCGTGGCTGCCGCTGCCGGCGGTGCGCCGCATCAAGTTCTCGCGCCCGCAGCACCTGGTCGACCTGCTGTGGGCGCCGGCCGAGATCGAGCTGCACGACGGACGCGGCCTCAACGGCCTCGTACCCGTGCGCTACCCGGGCGCGCTCGACAGCCTCGACGACGAGACCGCGCTGGGCCGCCGTACTGACTGGCAACCGCTCGCGGGCGACGACCAGTTCGCGGGCATCGGCCAGCGCACGCTGATCAGCGAGGCCGGCGATCACTCGCTGCTCGACCTGCGGCGCATCGAGTTCGAAGCCGCAGCGGCGGAAGGCGTGGCCGCATGACACCCGCCGTCACCACCGACATCGACGGCGACGCCCAGGAAAGCGTCGCGCGCGACCGCCTGCAGCCGGTGCTGCTCGACCGCCTCACCGACAAGGCGCCGCAGAACGGCCAGGAGCGCGCGGGCGCCTTCCTCATGAGCGGCAAGCTGCTGCGCGACTCGGTGCTGCGCGACCTGCAGTGGCTGCTCAACACCACCAACTTCGGCGCCGACCACCGCATCAACGGCATGCCGCGCGCCCGCGGCTCGGTGGTGAACTACGGCGTGCGCGGCTGGGCCGGCGGGCGCATGTCGGAGGTGGACTTCGCCGATGTCGAAGCGGCCATCCGCGCGGCCATCATCGACTTCGAGCCGCGCATCATGAAGGACAGCATCGACGTGCGCTGCGTGACCGATGCGACCGACCTGGAGCACCACAACCTGCTCGCGCTGGAGATCCGCGGCACGCTGTGGTCGGTGCCGTACCCCATCGAGTTCATCCTGCGTTCGGAGCTGGACCTTGAAAGCGGGCACATGGTGCTGCGGCCGACAGGAGGGCTGTGATGGACGCCAAGCTCCTCGACTACTACAACCGCGAGCTCACCTACATGCACGAGCTCGGGGCCGAGTTCGCGCAGCGCTACCCCAAGATCGCGGGCCGCCTGGGCATGCGCGGCATCGAGGTCAGCGACCCGTACGTGGAGCGCCTGCTCGAAGGCTTCAGCTTTCTCACGGCGCGCATCCAGCTCAAGATGGACGCGGAGTTTCCGCGCTTCTCGCAGCGCCTCTTGGAAGTGGTGTACCCCAACTTCCTCGCGCCGCTGCCCGCGATGGCCGTGGTGCAGATCGACGGCAACCTCAACGAAGGCTCGCTGAAGGCGGGCTACGAGCTGCCGCGCCACACGCTGTTGCGCGGCCGCATGATCAAGGGCGAGCAGACGGCCTGCGAGTTCCGCACGGGCCATGCCGTCACGCTGTGGCCGATCAAGATCGCCGAGGCGAGCCTCGGCCCGGTGCCGGCCGAGATCGCGCATGCGCTGCCGATGGCGGCGCGCCAGGCGAAGAGCGCGATCACCATCAAGCTCGAAGCCGTGGGCGGCGCGCGCTTTGCCGAGATGCCGCTCGATCGGCTCGAGTTCTTTCTCTCGGGCGCCGAGCTGCACGCGCTGCGCGTGCTCGAACTGGTCGCTCACCACAGCGTGGCCACCGTGTGCCGCGCCGGCCCCGGCAGCACGGCGCGCATCGTGCCGCTGGGCGACGAGGCGATCCGCCACGAGGGCTTCGACCCCGAGCAGTCGCTGCTGCCCTACGACGCGCGCTCGTTCCAGGGCTACCGCCTGCTGCACGAGTACTTCGCCTTTCCCGAGCGCTACCTGTTCTTCAGCGTGAAGCACCTGCGCGCGGCGGCCTCGGCCATCGGCGGCACCACGATGGAGATCGTGATCCTGCTCGACCGCGCCGACGCCGACCTGGAGCGGCTGGTCGATGCCAGGCACTTCTCGCTGTTCTGCACGCCCATCATCAACCTCGTGCCGCGCCGCAGCGACCGCATCCCGGTCGGGCCGGGCCAGCACGAGCATCATGCGGTGATCGACCGCACGCGCCCGCGCGACTTCGAGATATTCACCGTCGAGCGCGTCACGGGCCACATGGCCAACGGCTCCGAAGAGCGCGAGTTCCGGCCCTTCCTCGGCTCGTTCGCCTCCGACGACGGCGACTTCGGCGCCTACTTCTCGCTGCGCCGCGAGCCGCGCCTGGTGTCCGACCGCGCACGCGCGCAGGGCACGCGCACCAGCTACACCGGCAGCGAGGTGTACGTGTCGCTGGTCGATCAGCACGACGCGCCGTTTCCGCACAGCCTGCGCCACATCACCATCGACGCGCTGTGCACCAACCGCGACCTGCCGTTGCTGCTGCCCACCGGGCTCGAATCGGACTTCACGCTGCGCGTGTCGGCGCCGGTGCGCGGCGTGCGCATCCTGCGCGGGCCGTCGCGGCCGTACCCGGCGCTGGCCGAGGGCGCGCTCACCTGGCGCCTCATCAGTCACCTGGGCCTGAACTACCTGAGCCTGACCGACGTCGATGCCACGCAGGGCGCCGCCGCGCTGCGCGAGATGCTCGACCTGTACGGCAACCTCGCCGACCCGGCCGTGCGCCGGCAGATCCAGGGCGTGCGCTCGATGGCGCTGGCGCCCGTGTTCCGCCGCCTGCCCGAGCCGGGGCCGATCGTGTTCGGGCGCGGCGTGGAGATCGCGCTGCAGATCGACGAGGTCGCCTTCTCTGGCACGAGCCCGTACCTGTTCGGCGCCGTGCTGGAGCAGTTCTTCAGCCGGCACGTGTCGCTCAACGCCTTCACCGAGTTCGCGCTGTCCAGCCTGCAGCGCGGCGAAATTGCGCGCTGGACCCCGCGCGTGGGACGCCGCCCCACCGTATGAGCACGACCGGCCTCACCGACGACGCCATGCTGCAGGTGCTGCCGGTAGAGGCCGAGGCGCGCGACGAGGCGGCCGTCGATGCGCGCAGCCCGGCGCACGCGAAGGCGAAGGCCCCGCCGCGCCGCGGCGTGCCCGAGGCCGACCCCGCGCTGTGGGCCCGGCTCGTCGAGCAGCCCTTCGAGCACGACCTGTTCATGCTGCTGCGCCGGCTCGATGCGCAGGGCGACCATCCGCTGCTGGGCCGCGCGCCGCGCCCGCGCGACGAGCCGCTGCGGCTGGGCCAGGAGCCCTCGATGGCCTTCGCGCCGTCGAACGTGTCGGGCGTCGAGGTCGACGAAGACGGCGCGCCGCGCATCTCGATCTACGGCTTTGGTCTCTTCGGCCCCAACGGCCCGCTGCCGCTGCACCTGACCGAGTACGCGCGCGAGCGCAAGCGCCACCATGCCGACAACACCCTGAGCGCGTTCGCCGACCTGTTCCATCACCGGCTGATCCTGCTGTTCTACCGCGCCTGGGCCGACGCGCAGTCGGTCAACAGCCTGGACCGCACCGACGGCCACCGCTTCGTCGACTACGTGGCCAGCCTCATGAACATGGGGCAGCCCGGCCTGAAGGCGCGCGACCGCATCGCCGACCACGCGCGCACCCACATGGCGGGGCACCTGGTGCGCCAGACGCGCAACCCCGAAGGGCTCATCCAGATTCTTCGCCTGTACTTCGACGTGCCCGTGCGCGTGGTCGAGTTCGTGAGCGACTGGGTGCACATCGACGAGCACCAGGTCAGCCGCATCGGCGTGCTCGGGCGCAACCACCGACTGGGCAGCGGCGCGACCATCGGCCTGGCGGTGCGCGATGCGCAGGGCAAGTTCAGGCTCGAACTCGGCCCGCTGTCGCAGCAGCAGTTCCGCGAGTTCCTGCCGGGCAGCCCGCGGCTGCAGCAGGTGGTCGACTGGGTGCGCCAGTACGTCGGCATCGAATTCGCCTGGGAGCTGCGGCTGGTGCTCAAGAAGCCCGAGGCGCGCGGCATGCGGCTGAGCAGCGACCAGCGCCTGGGCTGGGGCAGCTGGCTCGGCACCCGCCTGTCCGACACCGACGCCGGCGACATGGTGTTCCAGCCCGAGGCGCTCTTTTCCCGCAACGCACCGGCTTCTTCATGACCGACATCCGCCGCGTTTCTCTTTTCTCCAAGTTGAATCCGATGCTCTACAAGGCATTGGAGACCGCCACCGCCTTCGCCAAGCTGCGCGGCAATGCCTACGTGGAGCTCGTGCACTGGCTGCACCAGATCCTGCAGCTGCAGGACAGCGATCTGCTGCGCATCATCAAGCGCGCCGGGCTCAACCTCGACGCGGTCGAGCAGGACCTCGTGCGCGCGCTCGACCGGCTGCCGCACGGCGCCACGTCGATCAGCGACATCTCCGAGCATGTTGACCACGCCGTCGAGCGTGCGTGGGTCTATGCCAGCCTGCGCTTCGAAGCGACGTCGATCCGCGGCGCCTACCTGCTCGCGGGCATCGTGAAGACACCGGGCCTGCGCCAGGTGCTCTCGGGCATCTCGCGCGAGTTCGACAAGCTCGTGCCCGACGTGCTGGTCGCGCAGCTTGCCGCGTGGACCGAAGGCTCGCCGGAAGACGACTACGACGCCGCGTCGGAGGCGGGCAGTGGCGCACCGGTGGCGCAGCACCAGGGCGATGCACCCGCCGCCGGCGGCTCGGCCCTGGCCAAGTACGCGAGCGATCTCACGGCCAAGGCGCGCGCGGGCGAGCTCGACCCCGTGTACGGCCGCGACGACGAGATCCGCCAGATCGTCGACATCCTCATGCGCCGGCGCCAGAACAACCCGCTGCTCACCGGCGAGGCCGGCGTCGGCAAGACAGCGGTGGTCGAAGGCCTGGCCTCGCGTCTGGCGGCCGGCGACGTGCCGCCTTCGCTGAAAGACGTGTCGCTGTGGGTGCTCGACCCCACGTTGCTGCAGGCCGGCGCGGGCGTGAAGGGCGAGTTCGAACAGCGCTTGCGGCAGGTGATCGACGAGGTCGAGAAAAGCCCGAAGCCCATCGTGCTGTTCGTCGACGAGGTGCACACGCTGGTCGGCGCGGGCGGCACCGCCGGCACCGGCGACGCGGCCAACCTGCTCAAGCCCGCGCTCGCACGCGGCCGGTTGCGCACCATCGGCGCCACGACATGGTCGGAGTACAAGAAGTACATCGAGAAAGACCCGGCGCTCACGCGGCGCTTCCAGACCATCCAGGTGCACGAGCCGACCGAGCCCAAGGCCGTGGTCATGCTGCGCGGCATCTCGGCCGAGCTGGAGAAGCACCACGGCGTGCTCATCCTCGATGCGGCGCTCGAAGCGGCCGTGAGCCTGTCGCACCGCTACATTCCCGCGCGCCAGCTGCCCGACAAGGCCGTGAGCCTGCTCGACACCGCGTGTGCGCGCGTGGCGCTGAGCCAGCACGCGTTGCCTGCGGCGCTCGAAGATTTGAAGCGGCGCATCGAGGTGCTGGGCATCGAGTCCGGCATCGCGGGACGCGAGGCGGCGATCGGGGTCGGCGAGCACCAGCGCGTGGAAGACATCGCGGCGCAGGTGGCTGCCGCGCAGGCTGAACTCGAACTGCTGGAGCAGCGTCGCGTGGAAGAAGCGGCGCTGGTCGAGCGCATCGTTGCGCTGCGCAAGCTGCTGTCGCCTGCGGCGGTGCCGGTGCAGGCCGAAGACAACAACGAAGAAGAACCGCCCGCCGAGCCCGAGCGAACACCCGAAGCCATCCGCGCCGAACTCGACGAAGCGCAAGACCAGCTCGTGCAGCTGCAGGGCGAGACACCGCTCATCCTCGCGGCGGTGGATGCGCAGGCCGTCGCCACCGTGGTCGCCGACTGGACCGGCATCCCCATCGGCCGCATGGTGCGCGACGACGCGCAGTCGGTGCTGCGCCTGGGCGAGATCTTGTCGGCCCGCGTGGTCGCGCAGCCCGATGCGCTGGAGACCATCTCGCGGCGCATCCGCACCGCGCGTGCGCGGCTGGACAACCCCAACAAGCCCGTCGGCGTGTTCCTGCTGTGCGGCCCTTCGGGCGTGGGCAAGACCGAGACCGCGCTCGCGCTGTCGGAGGCGCTGTACGGCGGCGAGCAGAACCTCGTCACCATCAACATGAGCGAGTTCCAGGAGTCGCACACCGTCTCCACGCTCAAGGGCGCGCCGCCCGGCTATGTGGGTTATGGCGAAGGCGGCGTGCTCACCGAGGCCGTGCGCCGCCGGCCCTACAGCGTGGTGCTGCTCGACGAGATCGAGAAGGCGCACCCCGACGTGCACGAGATCTTCTTCCAGGTCTTCGACAAGGGCTGGATGGAAGACGGCGAAGGCCGGCACATCGACTTCCGCAACACCGTGATCATCATGACGTCAAACGTCGGCACCGACCTCGTCATGCAGCTGTGCGAAGACCCGACCTTGCGCCCCGACCCCGAGCCGCTGGCGGCCGCGCTGCGCGAGCCGCTGCTGAAGGTGTTCGCGCCCGCGCTGCTCGGGCGCCTGGTGGTCGTGCCTTACTACCCGCTGCAGGCCGACGCGCTGCACCGGATCATTCGCCTGCAGCTGGACCGCATCGCGGCGCGCCTGCAGGCCAACCACGGCATTGCATTGGCTTACAACGACAGCGCTGTCGCGCTTGTCGCACGCCGCTGCACGGCCATAGAGTCGGGTGGCCGGATGATCGACGCGATCCTCACGCACACCATCCTGCCCCGGCTGAGCGAGGAAGTCATCGGCGCCACCGTCAGTGCGCGCAAGCTCGCCGGCGTGCAGCTGGGCGCAGCGGGCGACGACTTCCAGTACGAGTTTTCAGAACGCCCCGCGTAGACACCAGGGAGAGCCGCATGGACAGAGTCGTCAAAGCCCACACCCCGCTCGGAGAAGAACAGCTGCTGTTCCGCTCGATGCACGGCAGCGAAGGGCTGTCGCAGCTGTTCGAGTTCGAGGTCGACCTGCTGAGCCCGAACACCTCGGTCGACATGAAGGGCCTGCTCGGCAAGCCGCTCGCGCTGGAGATCCAGACCCTGAGCGGCACGCCGCGCTACCTCAACGGCCAGATCACGCGCTTCACCATGATCGGGCGCGAGGGCGGCTCCTCGCGCTACACCGTGTACCGCGCCTCGGTGCGGCCGTGGCTGTGGTACCTCACGCGCACCAGCGACTGCAAGATCTTCCAGAACAAGTCGGTCGTCGAGATTCTTGAAGACGTGCTGGGCGAGTACGGCTTCGCCTTCGAGAAGAAGCTCAGCGCCTCGTACCGCCAGTGGGAGTACTGCGTGCAGTACCAGGAGACCGACTTCGCCTTCGTGAGCCGCCTCATGGAGCACGAGGGCATCTACTACTACTTCAAGCACGACAAGAACCAGCACACGCTGGTGCTGGCCGACGACATGAGCGCGCACGAGACGCTGCCCGGCTACCCGAAGATCGGCTACCTCGCGAGCGACCGCACCACCGACCCCGGACGCGAAGTGATTGACCAGTGGGAAGTCACCGAAGAGATTCGCCCCGGCACCTACGTGGTCGACGACTTCGACTTCAAGAAGCCCCGGGCCGACCTGCTCAACACGCGCAGCCAGCCGCGCGGCAACGACCACGGCCGCTACGAGATGTACGAGTGGATGGGCGGCTACAGCGATGCGGGGCAGGGCGAGCACTACGCGCGCATCCGCCTCGAGGAAGCGCAGGCCCAGGCCGAGGTCGACACCGGCCACACCAACGTGCGCGGCATGGCGCCCGGCTACCGCTTCACCATGCAGAACGCACCGCGCAACGAGGACAACCGCGAGTACCTCGTCGTCTCGGTGATGTACAGCCTGCGCGAAGGCGGCTACGCCAGCGGCGGCATGCCGGGCGAGTACAGCTTTCATTTCGGCGTGCAGCCCACCTCGTTCCCGTTCCGCGCGCGCCGCATCACGCGCGTGCCGAGCACCCAGGGCCCGCAGACCGCCACCGTGGTCGGGCCGCCCGGCGAAGACATCTGGATCGACAAGTACGGCCGCGTGAAGGTGCAGTTCCGCTGGGACCGCTACGGCCAGCGCAACGAAGACAGCTCGTGCTGGGTGCGCGTGTCCAGCGCGTGGGCCGGCTCCAACTTCGGCGCTGTGAACCATCCGCGCGTGGGGCAGGAGGTGATCGTCGATTTCATCGCGGGCTGTCCCGACCGGCCGATCATCATCGGGCGCGTCTACAACGCGGACCAGATGCCGCCGCTGGAATTGCCGGCCAAGGCGACGGTCAGCGGGTTCATCAGCCGCACGATCAAGGGCGACGGCGAGCTGGCCAATCACTTCATCATCGACGATGACCCGGGGTGCGAGTCGATCAAGATCCATGCGCAGAAGGATCTGACGATCGAGGTGGAGAACAACGAGACGCACACGGTGGAAGGCGAGCGCACCACCTTCATCGACGGGGCCGACAAGTACACGGGCGACACTTCGCTGGACGAGACCATCAACGGCCCGCACACCCTGACGGTGAACAAGGGCGGGCCGCAGAAGATCACCGTCAACGGGGGTGACCAGTTCATCAAGGTGGACGGCGGCAACCAGCAGGTCGATGTCATCGGCAACCAGACCATCCACGTGACCGGCAAGCGGCACGACACGGTGGACACCGGCGAAGACCGGTTCATCAAACCCCACCTGAATGAAACGGTCACCGGGACGAAGGACCTCACGGTCACCGAAACGCACACCGAGACCGTGGGCCGCAAGATTCTCAAGACCACCAAAGGTCGGTGGGAGGTGGACGTCGCCATGTTCGCGACCCTGAAGACGGGCGGCTTCTACAAGGCGAACATCAAGGGCAACTACACCGTGGAGACCGAAGGCGGGGACATCACCTTCAGGGCGCCGGGGAAGAACTGGCTGGTCGAAGCTGAAAAGATCACCCACAGCTCCAACCAGAACGAGGTGAAGTACAAGAAGGGTGTGACCACGGACGCGGGCGAGTACGTCAGGACGCACGCGAAGAACGAGATCGTTTCCACCTCCGACGGAAAGGTCGAGTCGCAGGCGCCGGTCATCCATACCTATGCCGATGGCCATTTCATCATGCGTACGCCGTTCAGCATGACGTTCGCGGCCGCCGCCACCAACGTCGGTGTCCTGGCGCTGGACTTCAAGGTGCTTCGCGGTTCGAACGTGGCATTGAACCAGTCGAATGATGCCGTCGCCGCCAAGTCCAACGCGCTTTACACCAAGCTGGCCGGTCTGATTTCCTTTTTCTGAGGCCCCTCGAGATCGCCATGAAACTGACCAGCCTCGGCCTGCTCCTCGTTGCGCTGGCCTTGTTCTTCACGTTCCGTGCGCCCTCTTCGGCGTTCGAGGGCACGTGGCTGACCGTGCTGTTCGGCATGTCGGGCGCCTTCCTGCTGTGTGGCGGCGGCGAGTTGCTGCGAAACCTCGCGATGCGCCTCAGGAAGAGGCGCCTGCGCGCCCGCGCCACGGGCCAGGTGGACAGCATCGAACTGGGGCGAGGGTTGTTCAATGGCCGGGTCCTTGTTTCGCTGGTGGTGTCCTTCGCCGGTGAGGACGGTCTCGTGCGCCGGGTGAAGACCTCGGTGCCGGTGCCGCTCACCAACCTCTCACGCTATGAGAAGGGTCGATCGCTGACCGTGCTTTACGACGCCGGCCATCTGGACCGCGGCGTTCTTGTCGAGCCGATCTGAACGAGTCGCCCGTGAAAACAGTCAAACCTTTTCGACTCGCCGTACTGACGCGGCCCTACCGCTGGCAGCGGCGCGACCACCTGGGCGTCACGGTGATGGCCATGAGCACCCTTGGCGATGACGCGCGCGTGGTGCTGGAGCAGGAGCTGTGGAAAAGCACGGCGCAGGAAGTGGGGGCCGGCGCCGTGCTCGACCTCGCCGTGCCCAAGCTGACGCCAGAGGTGCTGGTCAGCGGCTACGCCTACACGAACCACCAGGAAGACAAGTCCAGTTGCGCCGTGAAGCTGCAGGTCGCCGAGCTGCAGAAGTCCCTGACGGTCTTTGGCGACCGGTATTGGCTCGGCGGACGGCCGACGCCGCCGCAGGCCTTCGAGAAGATTCGCATGGATTGGCAACACGCCTACGGCGGGCCTTCCGTGGCGGACAACCCGGTGGGCATGGGCTCGGTCGAAGAGATGGTCAACGGCGTGCACACGAAGCGGCTTGCGCACATCGAAGCGCCGGGTACGCGACCGGTCTCGCCGAAGCAGGCCGTCGCGCCGGTGGGCTTCGGCGCGATCCCGCCAGACTGGCCGCAGCGTATGTCACTGATGGGCACCCAATATGGCAAGGAGTGGCTGGAGAACGACTTCCCTGGCTTTGCGAAGGACATTGACTGGCGCTGTTTCAATGCAGCACCCGCCGACCAGCGCTGGGAAGGCCGGCAGGAGGTGCCTCCCGGCGCGAGCTACGAACTCTGGAACATGCACCCGGAGCACCCGGTCCTTCGGGGGAACCTTCCGCGCTGGCGGGCGCGCAGCTTCGTGCGGCATACCCCCAGCGGCGGCGACCTGCGCGAAGTGCCGATGCGGCTGACCACGGCCTGGTTCTTCCCGCATCTGGAGCGGGTCGCGCTTCTCTGGCACGGCGTGTTTCCGATCATCGAGGACGATGCCGCCGACATCGAGTTGATCATGGCCGCACTGGAGCGTTCGGAAGACGCGCCGCGGCCGATGGCGCACTACGAATCCGTGCTGAGGCTCCGGCTCGATCCGGAGCGCGGGGCGATCCACGCGCTGCGCGACAGCGACCTGATGCCCAAGGAACTCCTGAGCGACTGGGGCACCGTCCTTCCGGACGTGATGGGCGAGCCGCTGCCCCGCAACATGCGCGCAGGCCAGCTTCGTGACCACGAGCAGCGCCGCGAGCAACTGCGTGCCCAGGGGCTGGACCCCGATCACTACCTGCCGCCGTTGGCCCCGCTGGCCACACTGCCCGACATCGACGACCTGCCCGAATTTCTCGGCAGGCTGGACACGCAGGCGCGCGAAGCGAAGGCACAGATGGAGGCGATCGCCAAGGACCACCTGCCCGAGCAGGCCCGCCCTTTCCCCGAAGCGCAAGCCGACGACGATGGAGAAGGCGAACCGCTGCGGCCCGGGCCCGCACCCGCCGACGGGGTGTCCGCGCTCACGCAGCAGGCGCACCTGCACGGGGCGCATCTGTCGCGGCCGGCGTCGCCTGCGCCATCGTTCCGCTCCGCGAAGTGGCGTCGCCGGCTCGCAGCCGCGGACCCGGCGCAGCGCGACTTCTCACGCCTGAACCTGGCCGGGGTCGACCTGTCCGGGATGGACCTGCGAGGTGCCCGTTTCGTGGGCGCTTCGCTCGAAGACGCGAACCTCCAGGGCGCGCAACTGGACGGCTGCGATTTCTCGCAGGCCGTGCTGGCACGGGCCCAGCTGAGCCACGCATCGATGGCACGCGCCCATCTGTTCCAGGCCAACCTGGGGGGCGCGCGGTGCGAGCACACGGTCTTCGACGGTGCCGCGCTGCACGAAACCAATTGCAGCAAGACGCACTTCGATCACTGCCAGATGGTGGGGGCTTCCTTCGAGCTGACGCAGTTCCACGAGGCGGCGTTGCGCCACTGCAATTTCGCAAAGTCGCACTGGCGGCAGGTGGCCTTGATACGACTGGCGCTCGAGGAACTTCGCTTCGACGAGGCATCCTTCAATCAGATGACATGGATCGAATGCCGGCTGCAAGGCGTCTCCTTCGTCGGTGCGCATCTGCTGCGCTGCGGCTTCGTCACGACCGATTGCTCGGCCGCCGTCGATTTTTCGCAGACGAAGATGGAAGGCAGCAGTTTTGCGCATGGCAGCACGCTGGCACATGCCAGGTTCCGGTCCGCCCATTTCAAGGAGTGCGGGCTCAGAACCACGCCGATGGCGCATGCGGACCTGAGCGACGCATGGATCGAGAACAGCGATCTCTCCGAATGTGACCTGAGCCACGCCACGCTGGACCGCATGGTCGGGGGCGACAGCCTGTTCATTCGCGCCATCTTCGCCGGCGCGTCCTTGCGCGAGGCCAATCTGATTGATGCGAATCTGGCCAAGGCCGACCTGCGCGGGGCCGACCTGGCGCGCGCCAACCTGTTTCGGGCCGATGTCTCGCAGACGCGGGTCGACGCGCTCACGCGCACGGAAGGCGCCTATACGCAACATGCCAAGGTCTGGCCGGCGCGGCGGCCGGAGGCATCTGCCGAATGACGCGGGATGAACTGCTCGACAACATCCGGCATGGCGTTCCTGTCAGCAAGGCGGATTGCCGGGGTTGGGACATGAGCGGGCTCGATCTTTCCGGCGCGCTGATCGACCAGGTCGATTTCACCGGTGCGCGCTTGACGGGCGCGAACCTGGCAGGTGGCTCGCTGAGCCATTGCAAGCTGAGCGACGCCGACTTGTCGCGCAGCACGCTCAGCGACACCAGGTTCTTGCGGTGCCAGCTGGCCCGGGCGCAGCTGGATGAGGCCCGGTGCGAAGGCACCACCTTCGCGGAGTCGCAACTGCCGCAGGCCAGCTTCGAACAGGCCGTCCTTGAGCGAACCACGTTCTTCCGGTGCGAGCTGGATCAAAGCCGGCTGCGGTCCGAGCAGTTCAGGTATGCGACGTTTGCGGAATGCCGTCTGGCGGGCACCGATTTCTCGGGTGCCGCATTGAATTCGATCACTTTCCATCGTCTCGATCTGGCGAGCGCCTCTTTCGCCGGCGCGCGCTTCGACACCGTGCTCTTCATCGAATGCGACATGACGAACCAGCGCTTCCCTGCACAGCGGTTCGAGCGCTGCGTGTTCACCGACAGCCAGCTGGACAACGTGGATTTCAGCCATGCGATCCTGACGCAGTGCATCTTCAAGGGCGCCTCTCTGCGCAATGCCAGCTTCGTGGCCGCGGACGCGCCCAATGTGCTGTTTCCTGCGGCCGACCTGCGCCATGCGAAGCTGCAGGGCGGACGCTTCGATCGTTCCATCTGGGTCGAGGCCAGGCTCGAAGGCGCGGACCTCAGTGACGCGCATATCCACGAAAGCGTTTTCCATCGGGCTCGATGCACGGGAGCCAGCTTCCGCAATGCCAGCTTGCAGGATGCGGACTTCTCCTACGCCGAACTCACCGATGCCGACCTCCGGGGTGCGCACTTCCTTCGCACGCGGGTGCATCGCACGGCGCAGGACGGGGCCCGTTTTTCGAGGCGAGGTGGCATCATCGAAAGCGATCCGGAATTGCACAAGGCACAGACGTGGTCCAAGGTTCCTTGAGTGACAACGACGAGCCCGCGTTGCATCGCAGGTCTCTCAGCAGATAAAGGAGATACATCATGAATGTCGTTCCATTGCGTACGGTCGTTGAAGACTCGGGGCCGGTCCAGCGCCTGGGCCGGCTGATGTCGGCCGATGCCGACGGGCTGCTCCACGTGGAAGCCGAAGATGGCGCCCTCTGGTCGTGCCGCCGTGCGGCGAGTTGTCTGCTCAAGCCACAACCGGGCGACACGGTCCTGATGTCGGGACCGGACAGCCGCCGGGTCTATCTGATCGCCGTGATCGAACAGGCCGACGCTTCACAAAGCCGCATCGAGGTGCCCGGTGATTTGCATCTGTCGGCGCCCGCGGGCGAGGTGTCCATCGACAGCGCGACGGACATTCGTCTGCGAAGTGCTGCCGGGCTCGAGATGAAGGCGACCCAATGGTCTCTCGACGCAGGCCAGGCGCAATGCCACGTGGCCGACATGCGCTACACCGGCCAGACGCTCGACGCCACGGTCGGCCGGCTGCGCCTGGTCGGCAAGCTGTTCGAGTCGGTGGCCGATCGCATGGTCCAGATGGCACGCAGCGCCTTGCGTCTGGTCGACGAGGTCGACCAGGTGCGCGCCGGACACCTCGACGTGCGCGCGCAGGAGACGGCAGTCATCCATGGCAAGCACGTGCTGCTGACCGGCAAGGAGTTGATGAAGGTCGACGCCGGACAGATTCACATGGGCTGAACCGAAGCCCGAAATCACGCAACCTCAAGGAGAAAAACTCATGTGTCTGGCCACGCATCAATGGATGGGCGGTTCGCTGGCGTTCCCGGATGTCTGCCGAACGCCGGTGCCGTTCCCGTTTCTCAACGTCGGGCTCCGGCCCATGTCCCTGCCCGTGTGCTGGAACATCCTCCTGATGGGCGGGCCGATGCACAACATGGCCACCATGACGCCGTTCACGCTGGGTGATCAACCGGGGACCCTGGGCGGCATGATCTCGCAGGTGTTCATGCAGGTGCAGCGGCACATCACGGGCTCCTTCACCTTCCTGCTCAGGGGGACGCCGGCGACGCGCATGACCAGCCTCACGACCCAGAATCGCATGAACATCCTGGGCTTCGAGTGCATCCCCGGCCTGCACTTCAAGTTCTTCAACTTCAAATTCTGAAGCGCTTCGGCCGCGGCCTGACGGAGGGTCAGGCCGCCGTCCCCGCCAGCGTCACCTGCTGCGGCGACCCCACCCACACCGCCAGCGCCGAGTAGTTGTCGCGCGACTTGTCGGCCTTGGCCTCGGCCGCGCGGCGCAGCAGGGCGAGCCACTCTTCCGCGCTGTCGGCCAGCTGCAGCGATCGTTCCATCACCTGCTGCGAGATGAGCTGCCAGAGCCCGTCGGTGCACAGCAGGAAGGCATCGCCATCGGCCAGCCGCTGCGGTGTCGACACCGAGGTCTCCGCCGTCGCACGCGCGCCGAGCGCGCGGTACAGCAGGTTGCTCTTCACCAGGCGCTCGCCACCATTCGCGCCCTGGCCCGCGGCGGCTTCGCCCGAGCGTTCCGACAGGCTGTGGTCCTCGGTGCGCTGCATCAGCGCGCCGCGGCGGAACCAGTAGAGGCGGCTGTCGCCGACGTGGGCCCAGCAGGCTTCGCCGGTGGCGCGATCGACGAACAGCGAGACGATGGTCGCGCTCATGCGGCTCTGGTCGGCCAGCTCGCGCTGCTTGGCGAGCACGGCGTCGTTGGCCTCCTTCACCGCATGGCGGATGTCGTCGGCCGCGACGGACGGGTGGTCGACAAAAGTGTTGAGCGCGGTGTCGACCACGATGCGCGAGGCCAGCTCGCCGCCCGCGTGGCCGCCGACGCCGTCGCTCACGACGAAGCAGGCGTTGCGTTCGTCCAGGTGATAACCGATGGCATCCTGGTTGCCGCTGCGCTCGCCCACGCACGAGAACTGCGAGGTCGAGATGGGCACCGCGAAGGCGTGGGTGGCTTCAAGCACGGCGCGCCTCCTTCAAGCGTTCCATCTCGCGGTCGTAGGCCTGCTGGAAGGCACGGCCGAAGACGGCCTGGAAGTCGTCCTCGACGGCGGCGGTGGTGTGGGCGTGCAGCTGCTTCAGCTGGCGCCACAGCCGCGCTTCGCGGCCGCCGGGTAGAAACTTCTCGCCGAGCCCGCCGTCGTGCGGCGTGGCCTTGTCGAGACCGCCCGGATCGAAGCGATGCAAGAGCGTGAGCAGCGCGGCGCGCATGCCGGCCACCATGCCGAGCTGATGCGACTGCAGGTCGCCCAGCGCATCGTGCACGGCGGCCTCGGGCGTGAGAAAGCCGGGCATGCGCGCGCCGAACATCTGCATCAGCACGGCGCGGCCGTTGGGCAAGATCTTGAAGGGGTTGTTCTCTTCGTCCACGATCATGGTGATCTCGGCGCGCACCTCGCGCTTGAGCATCGCGCGCGACGACAGCAGCTCGATGGTGCCGTCGGTGAAGGCGCGCATCAGCCGGCCGAGGTGGCGCATCGCCTCGGCATCGAGCGGCTGCTGGCCCGCGATCTCGGGCACGCCGGCGCCTTCGAGGAACGCCTTGAACAGGTCGTCGCCGGAAGAGGGGGCGGGTGGTGAAGTCGGCGCTGGCGCAGCGACTGCCGCGATTGGCAAGGCAGGCGGTGCTTCTTCTTCAAGCACGGCGGGCTGCACCACCGTGGCTGAAATTTCGGGCGCTGCGACAACAACGGGCTCCTCTTCAACAGGCGCAATCTCTTCCACAGGCTCCGGCACGGCGACTGATGGCGCAACCGCCACCGGCTGCGGCGGATTGAACTGCGACGTCATCTCGCGCGCATGGTTCGCGAGGCTGTGGCCCGACGACGCGGCCGGCGGCCGTGCGATCAGGTCCATGGCCGGGTGCACGTCGTCGAGCGGGTTGTCCTGCGTCAGCGCCGTGGGGCGCGGGTCGGACAGCGGCGAGGGCGCATCGCGGTCTTCGGCGAAGAAGGAGAGCGGGTCCATGCTGCGCTTGAGCGCGAGGTCCGACAGGCCTTGCGTCGCCTGCGGATCCAGTTCGGCGAGCGGATCGACGGGGTTGCGCTGCGCCTGCGAGGGCAGGGCGAAGGGCTCGTGCGCCAGCGGGTCGGGCATCGGTACCGCCGCATCGTCGGCACGGCGCGGTGCGTTCGCGAGGATGGCGTCCCAGTCGGCGGCCGAGGGCATCTGCGCGGAGACCTGCGTGGTCGTGGAAGGCGCTGCAGCAGTGGCAGAGAACGGTGGAGGTGGCGGCGGTGCAGGCAAGGGCGCAGGGGCCGGCGCATTCACCGGCGCCGGCGCGAAGGTCGGCATCGCGACCGTCGTCTCGGGCGGTGCATCGCCCAGGGGCAGCGCGCCTTCGCCGAACAGGTCCGCGAAGACATCGGAGGCCGGCGCTGCAGTGGGCAGCAGCGCGCTGATCGACGGGGCCGACGCGAGGTTCGATGCCACAGGCGGGGCAGACACCAACTGCGACAGCGACGGCTCGGTGATCGGTGCGGCCGGTGGCTCCGTGAGCGGCTCGGTGATGGGCGCCTCGGCGATCGCCGGCGGTGGTGCCTGGCTTGCACTCGCGGCTTCGAGCACGTAGCTGCCGATGGTCACGCGGTCGCCGAGCGCGACGCGCGATTCTTCTTCGTGGCGCAGCGTGCGTCCGTTCACGCTGATCGGCAGCACCGCGCTCATGTTGCGCACCACGGCGGCGCCGTCGTCGTCGAAGCGCACGGTGGCCTGCAGGCGCGAGATCTGCCGGTGTTCGTCGGGCAGCACGAGGTGGTTGTCGGGGCTGCGGCCGATGGTGCCGCCCGGGGCGGCGAGCAGCGCCGAAGGCCCCGAGGCCACGGGCATGCCGCCGTGTTCAATCACTGTCCAGCGCATGGCATCTCCATGTTCGTCGCGGTGGGCGCGAGCGTGCCCGGGCGCGGCCGTGGCCGGCCGCGTGTCATCCGCGCTTCATCTTCTTCGCGGCCTCGAACGCGGGGCCCCACACGGGGTGGGTGCGTTCCGCGACATTCAGGTCGAAGCTTGGGAACACATCGAGGAGCTTGCGGAATTGCGTGCGGCATTCCGCGATCTGGTTGTTCACGCAGTAGCTGAAGGCTTCGAGCTTCAGCGCGGCGAGTCGCGTCGCGGGCTCGGCCCCGTCGAACACCGACACGCCGCCGCTCTTCAACGTGGAGATGGCCTTGGCGTAGTCGCCCGCATCGTAGGCCTGCTGCGCGCGTTCGAGCGTGGTGCGTGCCACTTGCTGGCTCAGGCGTTCGGGTTGCTGTGAGGCATCCGGGGTGCTCTGGCAGCCGCTCAACAGCGCAAGCATGAAGGCAAAAGACAGAACAGGCAGGCAAGACTTCAATCTTTTCTCCTACTTCGCGAGAGGCAATGCGTGAGAGAGGGCGTGCTGTTGCATCACGATGCAACAGCACGCAATGCACACCGTGCGCGTGCATGGTTTCGATAATATAGATCGCGAAGCTTTCAGGGAGATCTCATGCATCGACGGACCTTGATTCAAGGCGCATTGGCCACATCGCCGTTGCTCGCAGGCCTCGCTGGTTGCGCATCGACAGCGAAGTCGATGCCCACGCCGTATGCCATCACCGTGCGCATCGACGACGGCGTGAATCCCGATGGTCGCGGCCAGGCCGCACCGATTCTCGTGAAGGTCTTCGAACTGAAATCTTCCGGCAACTTTGAAACGGCAGACTACTTCGCGCTGCAGGACCGCGATCGCGAGACGCTCATGACCGAGCTCGTGAACGCGGACCAGGCCATCTTGCGCAGCGGCGAGGAACGCGTGTTCAAGCGCGAGGCCGGCCTCGACTCGCGCGCCATCGGTGTCATCGCCGGCTATCGCAAGCTGGAGGCGGCGCGGTGGCGCATCGTGTTGCCGTTGAAGGAGCCGAAACAAACGAATCTTTACAAGGTGTGGCAGTTTTCTCCGAGCGAGCAGAGCGTGCGCATCGCGGTGCGCAAGAGCGGCCTCGAACTGCTACCAAGTCGTTAAGTTTCAGCACGCGCTAATACGAAAGTGCGGCGCATTCGCCTCTGAAAAGGCATGCAAAACGCAAGAGGCGCCGTGTAGCATCAGACGCGAAAGAAGATCGAGCGGGGAGCCGCTGTACAGCGCATTTCCCGCCTCCGTGTGAGCACTCCAGGAGGTTCTTTGGTGACAGTTCGCAACGCGGGCGCAGCCGTTCAGGGCGCCCAATCTCAGGCATTGGCGAATCGCGTGGTGTGGTCCGAAGGCATGTACCTGCGGCCCCAGCACTTCCAGCAGATGGAGCGCTATGTCGAGCAGTACGTCACTCGCCGCACCGCGGGCATGCAGGGTGCCTACTGGGGATGGCTGCACCTGGACATCGACCGCGATGCCTTCGCGCTCGGGCGCGTGTCGCTGCTCGGCGGCGCGGGCGTGCTGCCCGACGGCACGCCGTTCTCGTTCGGCCTCGAAGACGCACCGATGCCCTTCGACGTGCCCACCGACCTCACCGACGAACTCATCGTGCTCGCACTGCCGCTGCGCCGGCCCGGCAGCGAAGAAGTGATCTTCTCGGAAGACGAAGGCTCGGCCGCGCGCTTCGGCGTGGTCGAACGCGAAGTGGCCGACGGCAACGCGGTGGCGCTCGGCCCCGCGGTGCTGCAGCTGGCGAAGCCGCGCCTGCGGCTGGCGCGCGCGTCGTCGCTCACGGCCGAGTGGCAGGCCATCGGCGCGGTGCGCGTGATCGAGCGGCGCACCGACCACAAGCTGGTGGTCGATGCCAACTACATCCCGCCGGTGCTCGATGCCTCGGCGCACCCGATGCTGCGCAGCATGACGGCCGAGCTGCACGGCCTGCTCACGCAGCGCTCCGAGGCGCTGGCCTCGCGGCTGTCGCAGCCGGGGCGCGGCGGCGTGAGCGAGGTCTCCGACTTCCTGCTGCTGGAGCTGGTCAACCGCTACCTCGCACTCACCTGGCATGCGCAGCAGGCGGTGCAGGTGCATCCCGAGACGCTGTTCGTCGACTGGCTCAAGCTGGCCTGCGACCTGGCCACGCACACCTCGCCCACGCGCCGTCCGGTGGTGTGGCCGGTGTACGACCACGACAACCTCAACGAGAGCATCCGCCCGTTGATGGAAGAGCTGCGGCGTTCGCTGTCGGCGGTGCTCGAGCAGAGCGCCATCGCCATCGAACTCGAAGAGCGCAGCCACGGCGTGCGCGTGGGCCGCATGCCCGACCCGGTGCTGGTGCGCAACGCGGCCTTCGTGCTCGCGGTGCATGCCGACCTGCCGGCCGATGCCGTGCAGCAGCGCTTCCCGACGCAGGTCAAGATCGGCTCGGTCGAGCGCATCCGCGACCTCGTGCAGCTGCAGCTGCCCGGCGTGGTCGTGCGCTCGCTGCCGGTGGCGCCGCGCCAGATCCCGTACCACGCGGGCTACCACTACTTCGAACTCGACAAGGGCGGCGACATGTGGCGCCAGCTCGAGAAATCGGGCGGCGTCGCCATGCACCTGGCCGGCGACTTTCCGGGGCTCGCCATGGAGTTCTGGGCCATCCGTCCGTGAGGGACCCTATGAACGGTGCCAATGACATGGCCGTCGGCCCGGGTGGCTTCGTGCCGCCCAATCCGGGCGGCGGCGCGACCACGCACAGCGGCCCGGGGCCGCAACCTCAGCAGCAACCCCAGCCCGATGCCTTCACCGCGTGGCATGACGCGCGGCGCCCGCATGCGGGCGACACGGCGCTGGCGGGCAACAACCCGCTGGTGGCGGCGGCCAACCCGCTGCTCGACCTGATCCCGCAGATCCGCGCCACCGGCCACCACCCGTCGCCCGCGCAACTGCGCGAGCACCTGGTCGACGAGGTGCGGCGTTTCGAGACGCGCGCGCAGCAGGCCGGCATCGCGCCCGAAGTGATCATCGGCGCGCGCTACTGCCTGTGCACGGCGGTCGACGAGGCCGCGGCGCTCACGCCGTGGGGCGGCAGCATCTGGTCGTCGCAGAGCCTGCTCGTGATGTTCCACAACGAGACCTGGGGCGGCGAGAAGTTCTTCCAGCTGCTGTCGCGCCTGGTGCAGAACCCGCAGCAGCACCTGCACCTCATCGAGCTCATCTACTTCTGCCTGGCGATGGGCTTCGAGGGGCGCTTTCGCGTCATCGACAACGGCCGCTCGCAGCTGGAGACGCTCAAGCAGCGGCTGCTGCAGATCATCCGGCAGGCGCGCGGCGAAATCGCGGCGCCGCTGTCGCCGCACTGGCAGGACGCGAGCGCGCCCGTGCGACGCACGCGCCACTGGCTGCCGGTGTGGGCCGTGGGCGCGGTGGCGGCGGTGCTGCTGGTGCTGGTGTTCGCGGTGCTCACCTTCAACCTCGCGGGCCATTCCGACGGTGCCTTCTCGGCCGTGAACGCGGTGCGCCTGCCGCAGACGCAGCGCGCGGTGGCGGTGCCCGCGGCGCAACCGCGCCTGCAGCGCTTTCTCGAGCCCGAGATCCGCGACGGCCTGCTCACGGTGCGCGACGAGGCCGACCGCAGCGTGGTGGTGCTGCGCGGCGACGGCCTGTTCGCCTCGGGCTCCGACCGCGTGCTCGACCGCTACGCGCCGGTGCTCGCGCGCGTGGCCGACGCGCTCAACGCGGTGGAAGGCAACGTGCTGGTCAGCGGCTTCAGCGACGACCAGCCGATCCGCAGCGTGCGCTTCCCGTCCAACTGGCAGCTCTCGCAGGCGCGCGCCGATGCGGTGAAGGCCATGATCGCCACGCGCCTGAGCCGGCCCGAGCGGCTGCGCGCCGAAGGCCGCGGCGATGCCGATCCGCTGGTGCCCAACGACTCGGCGGCCAACCGCGCGCGCAACCGGCGTGTCGAGGTGACGCTGCTGGTGGCGCCGGTGGCGGGCGTGCCCGTGCCGGGGTCTGCGCCGCAACCCCGGCAGCAACCACCACAAGGAGGAACCCGCTGATGCTGCGCGCGCTCTTCCGTTTTCTCGTCAGCCGCGACCTCTGGGTCTTCTTCGGGCTGGTCGCGCTCGCGTTCCTGATCTGGGTCATCGGCCCGGTGATCGCCGTGGGCCGCTACCGCCCGCTCGAAGGCGAGTTCGTGCGCATCGTGGTCATCGCGCTGATGTTCGGCGTGTGGCTGGTGCGCGTGGCCTACCGCAAGTGGCGCGAGCGCCGCCTGAACGCGCAGCTGCTGCACCAGCTGCGCACGCCGTCGCCCAAGGCGAAGGAGGCCAAGCCCGAAGAGGCGCCCGAGATCAAGGAGCTGCACAGCGGCTTTGCCGACGCCACCGCGGTGCTGAAGAACATGCGCTTCGGCCCGGGCCCCGGCGGCAAGGCGGCGGGGCGCTTCGCGCTGTTCGACCGGCAGTACCTCTACCAGCTGCCCTGGTACATCTTCATCGGCGCGCCGGGCTCGGGCAAGACCACGGCGCTGGTCAACTCCGACCTCGACTTTCCGCTCGCCGACCAGCTCGGCAAGGCCGCGGTGCGCGGCATCGGCGGCACGCGCAACTGCGACTGGTGGTTCACCAACGAGGCCGTGCTCATCGACACGGCCGGGCGCTACACCACGCACGAGAGCCACCGCGAGACCGACGAGGGCGAGTGGAAGGGCTTCATCGAGCTGCTCAAGAAGTTCCGGCCGCGCCAACCGATCAACGGCGCGATCCTCACCATCAGCATCGCCGACCTGCCGCTGGCCGACGACGCGCAGCGCGCGCGCCATGCGATGGCGCTGCGCAAGCGGCTGCTCGAGCTGCGCAACGACCTGGGCATCAACTTTCCGGTGTACGTGCTGGTCACCAAGACCGACCTGCTGGCCGGCTTCAACGAGTACTTCGGCTCGCTGGGCCGCGCCGAGCGCCAGCAGGTGTGGGGCTTCACCTTCCCGATCGAGGGCAACCCCGCCGACCCGGCCAAGGCCGACCTGCGCGAGCGCTTCCACCAGGAGTACAAGCTGCTGCACCAGCGCCTGGACGAGCGCCTGCCCGAGCTGATGGCCACCGAGCCCGACCCGATGCGACGCGCGCAGGCCTACCTGCTGCCGCAGCAGTTCGCGAGCTTCGAGGACATCCTGGGCACCTTCCTGGCCGACGTGTTCAACCCGTCGAAGTTCGAGGTGGCGCCGCTGCTGCGCGGCGTGTACTTCACCAGCGGCACGCAGGAGGGCACGGCCTTCGACCGCGTGATGGGCGCCATCAAGCGCTACCTGCAGGTGAACGCGCCGCCCGCGCCGCCGCCGGGCCCGGGCAAGAGCTACTTCCTGAAAGAGCTGCTGCAGCAGGTGATCTTCCGCGACGCGGGCGTGGCCGGCACCAACCTGCGCTGGTACCGCCGACGCCGCGCCATCGACCTGGCGGGCTACGCGCTGGTCGGCGTGCTCGCGGTGGTGCTGCTGGGCGCATGGGCCAACAGCTGGCGCCACAACAAGGCCTACGTGGCCGAGGTGGACGGCAACGCCAAGGCCTTCAACAAGGCCGCCGCGCGCGGCGAGCTGCCGACGGTGGTCGATTCGAGCGGCGACATCGCGAGCTCGCTGCTCATCCTCGACCGCCTGCGCGACCTGCCCAAATCGGCCGAGTTCGACATCGGCGATCCGCCCGTGGGCTACCGCTTCGGCCTCTACCAGGGCGAGAAGCTGCAGGCCGCCACCGACGGCGTGTACCAGCGCGCATTGGAAACCGTGCTGCTGCCGCAGGCCGCGCAGCGCGTGGAGCAGTCGCTGCGCGAGGCCGCGAAGCTCGATGCCGAATACAGCTACGAGGCGCTCAAGGCCTACCTCATGCTGTACGACCCCGAGCGCTACGACGCCGACTTTTTGCAGGCCTGGCTGCTGACCGACGTCGACCGCAAGATCGGCGCCTCGCTCACGCGCGAGCAGCGCACGAACCTCGAAGCGCACCTGAAGACGCTGTTTGCCGACCGCGTCGTGAGCTCGCCCTTCACCAAGGACGACAAGCTCATCGCGCAGACGCGCGAGCGCCTGGCCGGCGTGCCGCTGGCGCAGCGCTCGTACGCGCGGCTGCGCCGCATCCTCCTGCAGACCAGCGCGCCCAATGCCTTCACCATCGCCGAGGCGGGCGGCGCGGAGTCGGCGCTGGTGATCCGGCGCGCCAGCGGCAAGCCGCTGACCGACGGCATTCCCACGCTGTTCACCTACCGCGGCTACTGGGACATCTTCGACAAGCGCATGGCCGAGACCACGCTGGCGCTGGAGCAGGAAGACCGCTGGGTGCTGCAGATCCGCGCGCCGGGCATCGCCGACATCACCTCGCGCGAGCTGCTGCTGCGCGAGGTGCGGCGCCTGTACCTCAGCGACTACATCCGCACCTGGGACGAGTACCTGGCCGACATCCGGCTGGCCGAGAGCAAGTCGCTGCTGCAGAGCATCCAGATGACGCGCGTGCTGTCGACCGGCGAGTCGCCGATGTCGCGCCTCATCCGCGGCGCGGCGCGCGAGACCGACCTGCTGCGCAACCACGACGAGGCCACGCGCAGCCTGCTCGACCAGGCGCAGAACCGCGTGACCAGCACGCGCGAGCGCATCGAGCAGCTCATCGGCCAGCCCGACGGCAGCCAGCGCCGCAACACCGCGCCCGACCGGCCCGAGTCGCTGGTCGACAACCACTTCGCGCCGCTGCGGCGCATGGTGACCGCGCCCAAGGCCGGCGGCCAGACGCCGCTGGACCAGACGGCCGCGCTCATCAACGAGCTGTACACCTTCCTCACCGCCACCGACACCGCGCTGCGCAGCGGCAACATCCCGCCGCCGGGCGACGCCGTGACCAAGCTGCAGGCCGAAGCGGGGCGTTTGCCGGTGCCGTTCCAGGGCATGCTGAACGATCTTTCTGCCACCGCGTCGTCCAAGGCTGCGGCGGTGACGCGGCAGAACATCGGCCAGAACGCGGCGGCGACCATCGGGCAGTTCTGCAGCCAGGCGATCGCGGGGCGCTACCCGTTCGCGCGCGGCTCCAACCGCGACGTGGCGGCGGGCGACTTCGCGCAGCTGTTCGCGCCCGGCGGGATGATGGACGACTTCTTCCAGAAGAACCTCGCCTCGCAGGTCGACACCTCGGTCAACCCGTGGACCTTCAAGCGCGGTGTGGACGGCAGCGCGTCGGGGCGCTCGGCCTACCTCGATGCGTTCCAGAAGGCGCAGGCGATCCGCGACGTGTTCTTCACGGGCATGGCGGGCGGGCGCACGCCCTCGTTCACGCTCGACATCCGGCCCGAGGACATGGACGCCACGCTCACGCAGTTCACGCTGGACATCGACGGCCAGACGGTGCGCTACGCCCACGGCCCGCAGGCGCCCAGCAGCATCAAGTGGCCCGGTCCGCGCAACAGCAACCAGGTGCGGCTGCAGGTCACGGTGGCCAACGGCACGCCGGCCGGCGGCATCGTGACCGAAGGGCCGTGGGCGCTGCACCGGCTGTTCGACAAGGCCTCGATCTCGTCGGGGCGCACGCTCGAGTCGTTCAACGCGACCTTCGACCTGCAGGGCAAGAAGGTGGTGCTCGCGGTGACGGCCAACAGCGTCTACAACCCGCTGCGGCTGTCGCAGATGAACAGCTTCTCCTGCCCCGGGAAATCCTAGGATGACGCCTCCCCCGCACGCCTGGTCGCCGCTTGACGAGCAGATCGGCTGGTACGGCAAGCTGCCGTCGGCCGGCGACTTTCTCTACCGCCGCATGCCGCGCGAACTGCAGGCCTGGTGGGACCGCTGGATGCAGAACGGCCTGGGCAGCTTCAAGCGCTGGCCCGACGCCATGACGCGCCACTACGCGGTGGCCCCGGTCTGGAACTTCGCCATCCCCGCCACGCACGGCGTGAACGCGGTGCAGCTGGGCTGCATCGCGCCCAGCTGCGACCGCGTGGGCCGTTACTACCCGGCCTGCGTGGCGCTGCAGGTGGACGCGGCGCGCTACCACTCCGCGCTGCTCGAAGGTTCGGCCGCCTGGTACTGGCAGTGCGGCAGCGCGCTGCTGCAGGCCATTCGCCACGGCGTGGCGCCCGACCTCTTCGACGGCCAGGTGCTGGCCGCGGGTCGCACGGGCTTTCGCACCGCCAGCGGCGGCTCGGACGACATCCTCTCGATCCTCGGCGCGGCCGCCGGCCCTGCCAACGGTGCGCGCGGCGCGAGCGCGCAGCAGCGCCTGGGCTGGCCCGAACTGCCGCTGTGCTTCGACCCCTTCGGCGGCACCAGCTACTGGTGGACCAACCAGGCCGACGGCTCGCCGCTGCGCACCGCGGCGCACGGCGGCGGGCTCAACACGCCGCTGTTTTCCCAGTTGTTTTCGCAAGGCCACGTGCCGTGGGCATGACGCGCCCGACCCACCCGCAGGAAGAAGAGACACCCCATGACGACGCCCGCCAGCCCTAGCGCGACGCCCGACCCGCAGGAGGAGCGCCCCCATCCCCTCGGCACGGGCCACCGGCTCGACGAGTTCGAGCTGCTCGAAGTCATCGGCGAGGGCGGCTTCGGCATCGTCTACCGCGCCTACGACCACTCGCTGCAGCGCGAGGTGGCGGTCAAGGAATACATGCCCTCGATGCTCGCGCGCCGCGTGGGCGACAACAGCGTGCACGTGCGCTCCGAGCGCCTCACCGCCACCTTCGCGGCCGGCCTGCGCAGCTTCATCAACGAGGCGCGCACGCTGGCGCAGTTCAGCCATCCGGCGCTGGTGCGGGTGCATCGCTTCTGGGAGGCCAACTCCACCGCCTACATGGCGATCCAGCTCTACAAGGGCCGCACGCTGCGCCAGCTGGCCGAGAGCGAGCCGGGCACGCTGACCGAGCCCTGGCTGTTGGGCATGCTGGGGCCGCTGCTGGGCGCGCTCGACACGCTGCACCACAGCCAGTGCTTCCACCGCGACATCGCGCCCGACAACATCTTCATCCAGCAGCAGGACGACCGCCCGGTGCTGCTGGACTTCGGCGCCGCGCGCAAGTCGATCGCCGACCTGGTCGACGAGGTCGCGGTGATGGTGAAGTCGGGCTACTCGCCGATCGAGCAGTACGCCGACGACAACACGCTGCTGCAGGGCGCCTGGACCGACCTCTATGCACTGGGCGCCGTGCTGTACCGCGCGGTGACCGGCCACCCGCCGCCCTCGGCCGTGGTGCGCAGCGTGCAGGACGCCTATGTGCCGCTGTCGTCGATGGACCGCGACGACCTGAGCCCGGCCTTCTGCGCCGCGGTGGACCACACGCTGGCCGTGCACAGCAAGGACCGCACGCAGACGGTGGCGGCCTTCGCGGCGGAGCTGGGGCTGGTGAAGCTGGGCGATCTGTACGTGGTGGATCGGGCGGCGCCGCCGGCGGCGGTGGTTGCTGCTGCTGCCGTGCCCGTCGCGGCGCCCGTGCCGCAGGAGCCGCCTGCGCCGGAGCCGGTGGAGGAAGCGCCACCGTCCGCGCCCGAGGTGCAGCCCGTGCCCGTGGAAGCGGCGACCGCGCGCGTGCAGGCACCGCCGCCGCCTGCGCCGCCATCGCCCGTCGCACGCCCGAAGAAGCCGTCGAAGCGCCCGCCGTGGTTCCTCGTGGGCGCGCTGGTGCTCGCGCTGTTCGCGGTCGGCGGCTGGATCGGCTGGCGGCTGACGGCCAAGGCGCCTTCCGATCCGATGATCGCGGCCGCGCCGCCGCCCGGCACGCCGATGTCCGACCCGGGCGCGCCTCCGGCCGCGATGCCGCCGGCGGGGGCTGCCTCCGAGGCGCCGCCGGCGTCCGCGCCCGCCGCATCGGCCAGCGCCCCGCTGAGCCCGCTCGACAACGTGCCCATCGCCGCCGCGCCCACGCCACCGGCCACACCGCCGGCCGAGCCCGAGGCACAGCCCGCGCAGCCTGCACCGCCTGTGCAACCGGCGCCACCCGAAGCGCCGCCGCCCCCCGACCCCGCCGTGGTCGCCGAGGTGGAAGACTGGAACCTGGCCCAGGCCGAGAACACCCGCGAAGGCTACGAGGCCTACCTGCGGCGCCACCGCCGTGGCCTGCATGCGCGCGAGGCGCGCAGCGCCATCGCCCAGCTCAACCGACAGTCACCGCCGCCGCCCGCCGCGGGCAGCACGAACCCCGTGCCGACCGTGATCGCGGGCGCACCGCCGGCCCCGCCACCGCCACCGGCCGCGGCGCCCGGCATGGGCCGCGTGCAGTTCAACATCCGGCCCTGGGGCCAGGTCTTCGTCGACGGCGCGGACCGCGGCGTCAGCCCGCCGCTCAAGTCGCTGCCGCTGCGCCCGGGCATCTACACGATCGAAGTGCGCAACGGCGACCTCACGGCCTACCGCCAGCGCGTGACGGTGCAGGACAGCAAGTCCGCACCCGTGGTGAGCCACGAGTTCAAGTAAGAGGGCGGCGGGTCAGGGCGTGCTGGTGCGCAATGCGCGGCGGTACTGCACCGCCTCCGCCACGTGCGCGGCCTGCACGGCGTCCTGTCCCGCGAGGTCGGCGATGGTGCGCGCCACCTTCAGCGCGCGGTGCGTGCTGCGCGCCGACCAGCCCAGCCGCGCGGCCGCCTGCTGCAGCAGCTGGCGGGCGGGGCCGTCGAGCACGGCGTGGGTGTCGATCGCGCGGCCCTGCAGCGCCTGGTTCGCATGGCCCTGGCGTTGCAGCGCGCGGTCGCGTGCGCCCACCACGCGCGCGCGGATGCTGTCGGTCGATTCGCCCGCCGGCGCATCGAGCAGCTGCGGCGCCGACACGGCCGCCACCTCGATGTGCAGGTCGATGCGGTCCAGCAGCGGGCCGCTGAGCTTGCCCTGGTAGCGCGCGACGCGCTCGGGCGTGCAGCGGCAGGGCTTCAGCGTGGAGCCGAGGTAGCCGCAGGGGCAGGGGTTCATCGCGGCGATGAGCTGGAAGCGCGCCGGAAACTCCGCGCGCCGGGCGGCGCGGGTGATCGTGATGGTGCCGGTCTCCAGCGGCTCGCGCAGCGCTTCGAGCGCGGCGCGCGTGAACTCGGGGAATTCATCCAAAAACAGCACGCCATGGTGCGCGCGCGAGATCTCGCCCGGCCGGGGCGGCGAGCCGCCTGTAAGCAATGTCGAAAAATGCGAATGGCGGCAAATCTGCTGCCACTAAATGCGAGCGGGCTCGCTCAAGACGGCGACACGACCGGCTACAGTCAGTCAGAAGCAGCCGTTCGCTGGGCTCTGGCCAATTTGCGCTCGATCGGGCATTCGTAATCGGTAGTCGCCTTGAACATGAAGATGAACAGCTCTTTGTCACTGCCACGCACCTTGCTGGAACGAATTCTTCCCGGTGCAACCCTTCAGCCCGACTCGATTCTTGAAACCGCGGAGCGCAAAGGCCTTACATGCAAGTTCCTCACCATCGCAGATTGGGAGGAGACAGGGGCGCAGTATGGAAAAACCGACTTGTTCGATTTGATATTCGCCGGAAAGCCTCTCCCGCCGGGTGAGGTCATCGTGATCACCGATGAGAGTTTCATCAGCGGCGAACTGCTTTGCTGCCCGGCCCAAGAACTACGTCAAAGGGTGGACCTTTCGTCTCAGTTCATGTTCGATGGAGACGTGGTATTCATGTGGCCTCAGATTTCCGGCCTCACCGTCTTTCATCATGAGGGCGGCTTCGCCCACATTGGTTGGTGACCCCGAACCGGGACGGGACCACTGGGAGGCAGAATGCGGCCACAACCGGTCGGCCGCCGATCCAACGGTTATGACCGCTTCAGGCTGATCTGAGTCACTGGCGGTTGACCGGCCGCACGACAGCAGAGATCGTCACCAGCCATTTGTTGGTTGGCTTAACGTGTGACCGCTCATGCGCCAGCGCCACTGTGGCAATCAACATGCTTGGTGCGCCGGCGCACAGCGCTGATGCGGCCATTCTCGATGGCCAGAGTCCAGGGCGACATCGAGGGCTTCAACACCGCCAACCCGGAGCGGCGGATCACGGCGCTGAACCTAGCGTCCAGCGTCCGGATAGGGTGGCGGTATATCGAGGAGGCGGGACAGGCGGTATAGCCCACCGCGCCGCAGCGGAGGGTTCAACGCGCGCGAACCTTCTTTCTCAGAGCCGACGCGGTCCAAAGACAGATCTCCGAGCACTTTGCATAGGCTTCCTGCTGCTCGCTGGACCAGTATTCTTTTGGCAAATGGTCCATGTTCCACAGCTCGATATGGTCGCCGCTCATGTTGGCCCGATAGTAGTCCTTCAGCAAAACGATGCCCTGTTTGCCATCCAGCAAGCTCCGATAGTTGGCCCGATCTGCCTTCGTCAGCAGTTTGAGCGGCGGCCCAACCTCTTTGGCGAGTCGGGCGGCCAATCCTTCTGCGCTCGCGAGGTAGGGACGCTGAGTCTTATCGGTGGAAGAAGTCTTTCCCTTGAATGAATAGTCGTGCGCGAGAAGGTGGCCCAGCCCGACGCCATACAGCACGATGGATATTCGCGTGGCGCACATGTTGAGATACCTGGTGCCATCCTCATGGCGATCCTTTGCATGCTTTTGAATGATCTCCGATGTATAGATCTCAGAGTCTTTCAGTGCAACTATCTCGAGACGCTTCTTCCACATCGATGCAAAGAACTGCGCGTCCCGCTGCGAGTCGGTGACGCTGGCCTCCGCCTCGGAAGGACGAAGGAACGACCAAGGCCAGCGCAGTCGCGCACTTCGGACCGGAGTGATCTGTTCTTCGGGGGCAGATCTAGATTCGCCGACCTCCACAGACGTGTTGCCGCGCCGCAATGAAAGGGCCGACCCGCGCTCGGCACCGGTCGCGATGGCCGCTGCCACATCAGGGTGGTTCAACACGTCACTGTCTCGTTGCGCGTTGAGGTTCTCCGCCATCGCGTCGTTGACCTTGGCTATCGCGTTCTGCGCCTGTTCCTTGGTGATGCGGCCAGCCTTCGCATCCCGTCCGATCGATTCTTTTACCCTTGCGGGATCCGAACTGACCGGCACGCCCGTCAATGCAGTGGCGATCAGCTCCATGCTCTTCATCTGCAGCTGCGCGGCAAGCGACCCAAACGCCTGCGTCGTCGCGAACGAGTCGGCCAACGCCTCGCGCGCATTCTGCTGTGTTCCCTCCAGTCCAGTCGCATCTCGGAATGCTGCGCCGTTCGACACTGCGCCAATAGCGTTCGCGAGGCCACCGGGATGGGGTGCTGCGGGAAGTTGAGAGACAGCCTGCTGAACCATTGGTGTCGGGATGTTTGGTACGACGGGCGCCGTTGGGCGATCCCTTGTATCCAGCGACAGGGTATCGATTGGGGTCGGCTCGTCAGGCAGCGGATGCTCCCAATAGCGCCAGTTGCGCGAGTCGTCCATCTTTTCGCAGGCGTTGCAGCCGCCCATGACGGACTCCGCGAATACGCCCTTGGTGGGGATGGCGATTTCGAGTGACGGATTTGGGATGAGCGGCTGGTACAGAGATAGCAGGTCCCCTTCAGCGGCCTCGGTGTTTTCACGGATGTCGGTGAAGTAGTCGAGTCGTAGTCCGGGCGCGACCGGCATGACCAGACAGTTGCCAATGATGCCGACGACGCGGTTCTCAACGACCGAAGCCACACTGCGCCCGCCAGCGTTGGGCGCGATGAATCCGTCGAGCAGAGTGAAACGACGGTCTGGATCCATCGTCACCCAGATCACCTTGTGGTAGCGCTCCACGAACTCATCGAGATGGGCTTTCAGGCGAGCGGCTGCGAGCACATCCTCTTCCTTGGGATTGCGTAGTTCGTCGACGCTACAGGGGGTGCTGACCGTTGCATCGTCCCCGTCGTCCTGTGCGGTGCTGCTCCAGCGAATCGAGTTGTCTTCGTTGGCTCGGTCGAACAGCGATCCCTCGTAATGCGCGGTCCGATAACGCATAGACGCCGACTTCACGACCAATGAGGACTGCACTGGGACCTGCTCGGTGCTTCGGATGTGGACCGCGCCGATATCGAAACGCTTGAGGCCGGAGGCCTTGCCAGTCCATCGCAGCGAGATCGCATGCCGCTCTCCCGGTCGATAGTTGCTGGTCAAGGTCGCTTCAACAGGCAACTCGGTGCCTCCCACCAGGAACTTGAGGCCGGCGACCAAACGGCGTGCGATCACGGGAGCGATGTTCTGTGTGAAGAATGCATCGCGCCGAGAGAGCGGCGTGCTGAACAGGACGGGCAGGAAACCCACGGCGGCCTGCAGGATCTGGTAGTCGTCCGGTAGCTGGTACTCATTCATGCCTTGCGCCAACAGAGCACTGGGCAACGGCAGGTCGATCAACATCTGCATCTCGCCTTCGAGATACGTCACCAGTTCATCCGCATACCGCGTCTCAGGATAGTTGAACGCGTTCTTGATCCGAAGCATCGCATCCATTCCCTCTACTTGAGCAGGTGGCAGGAATGGGCGCAAGGATCCTTCCCAGCGCAGGATCTTGGCCTCGTTGAACGGCTCGATCGGCAACGGGATGTATAGGCATTCACGTACCGATGCAAGTTCGAAATCGATTCGCAAGTGGCGGAGGACCTCGAAGTACTGGATGGTCACAGCGTGGCACGCATTGCGGTTGGCGACGGTCTCGCTGAACGCCGTCGACCGTTCCGATTGCGACGCCTGCTGCACGGATGTAGTGCGTAGAGATCGGTAGGCACTAGCAGCCTGCATGGTGCTGTCGCGCAGTCGATTGACCATCGACGCTGCAAGTGCCCTCGTCGAGTCCTGTGACGAGGTCGACCAAGCACTTGACGAGCCGGATGATCCTCCGCCAAAGAGTGAGCCGAAGAACCCTCCCCCCCCGCCCGACGAGGCAGAACCACCGGATTCGGAGCGACCGCGAACAGATTCGCTGAGCGACGAGTTCACGATTTCAGTGATGTCGCGCTCTCGCCCCACGAAGTTGTTGAGATTCTCCGCATTGGTCTGCCCGACTTCCAGACGGTTGAGGTCGACACGGTTCCAGTCGACGATGGCAATGTTCTTTTTTTGTAGGGGCGCCAAAGGTAGCGAATAGAGCAGGTCGCCGAGAGAGTAGCCGTCCGACCGCCATTTCTGCTTGATCGTCAGGATACGCCCGTGCGAGATCGTGACTGCCTGTGTTATCACCGGCTCTGCATCCCACTGGATCTGGTGCCCGCGGTCCATTGGATAGCGGAACAGAGATGCAATCGCCGGAACCGGCGGATCGTTGGCGAATAGTGCACCACGTTGAATCAGTGGGTCCGTGGTTCGAACCACCAGCGGAAAGTCGAACTCGTCGAGTACCCGGTTCGCCTGGGTGAAGTTTCGGCCGCTGCAACTGTCCTCTTTTGCCTGCTCGCCGTCGACCCAGGTGATGGCGTCGCGGTCAGTCTCCGGTTCGAACAGGTCCGCGTCGATCGGAAGCAGGATCCGCACAGGGAACGGATGATCCCCTGGTACAAGTTTGATCGCGATGCTTGTGCGCACGCCTGAGATGTGCAGCAGGACATGGCGAAATGTTCGCTTGTCAAAGAGATTCTTTTCGTATGAGAAAGTGAAGTATCCAGCTTCGTCCGTGGTGGCGAAGGCAATGGCTAGCGGCGCGTCGACGATCGGGCCTATCAGTGCGTCGTTTGTCGAGGAACAGCAATCGTCGTTGTCCTCGTCAGGCGGCTGGGTCACCGGATTACTGTTTGGCGTCTGGATCGTCTTGAGCAGGCATTCGGGATCGATTGGTCGAGCAAACGCGGGCGGTCCGAATATCGCGAGTGAACGTTGACCGATGGGGATGCCATCACTGCGCCAGATCCGCCCGTTCGCCTCCTTGTAGCGGGCCAGTCGGTGTGCCTCGGTCTGGACTTCGGCGACCCGCGACAATGCCCGTCGGAGGTCGGACGAACCGTCGACCGGTATCGGTTCGGAGAGCGTGGCCTCGAGCAGCGCCTTTACCGTCTCGCCATCGAGCCACGCCGTTGCGAGTTGGCTTCCGTCGGGGCCGAGAATGTCGAAACGGGCGTTGTCACGGATTTCGGCGCTTTCGAATTGCAGCTCTCCTTGCAGCGTAAACCCGTACTGCTGAAAGCCCGGCTTCGCTACGCAACCCTGTCCCTCAGGATCAAGCCAACCAGTGACCTGAGTCAATGAGAACGGCGTCTTGTCCTGAGAAATTTCGTTCTCATCGATTTCGCCCGCTTGGGTCTCGAGATCCTTCCAGAACTGCTCCCAATCCGCCTGCTTGATCTGCGACGTGTCGACGGTGACGCCATCCTTCTTCCAGGCTTCAAACTGCTTCTTGATCTCCTCGAAGCTCGGCGCCTTCTCGCGAGAGGTCCTGAAGACCTGCAGAAGCTCTTTTAACGAGCGCTTGTCATCCGCATCGGTCAACTTCTGCAGAAGTACGGCGAGAGTCGCACCAGTTGCGCCGACAACGCCACCGAGTCTGCTTGCGATTTGTGCCAAGGCCTCCAGCAACGGCCTAAGTTTCGCGTACAGGCGCTTGGCGAACGGGGCCTGGTATCGCTCTTCGTACGTCAGGATGACGGTGAAGGGAATCATCGGTGCAGGCGCGTTCGCAATCGCCGGAGCTATCCCGCTTGCAGGCGGTGTTGCAGGTGAACTCTGAGTCGGTTTCCTGAGGGTATAGCGCTCCTTCAGCGCTTTGATCACGCAAGCGAACTCCTCACTCTGAGTGATCACATGTCCCTCGACGGTCTTGAGAATGCTCATGGCTTGCTCCCCTGGTTGACGGCGGGCGCAGTAGCTGCGGTGGATGGAGCGGTCCTAGGTTTGCCCTCGATTTCGATGATGACGCGACGCATGGGCGCCAGGCAGCCGACGAGGTAGCGCTCGTTCTGCATTAACTCAACGACATCCCGCGGCGACCATCGTGCCGGCCTATCGGCAACTCCGTAGGACGCGAGCTTGTGCTCGCCATAGTTCCAGGAAGCGGGCGGTGGTACGGCGGCCCCACAGTCCTTACATGGGACCAATGGTCGCAGCCGCGCTTCCTGCAGTTCGTCGTGGTAGCGCCGCTTGCACTGCGACCAGATGTCATTCTGGAACTGCTCGATCGATGCCGTCGAATCATTCGTGGCGCCTTCGACAACAAACAAATCAGGCCCTGACTGCCCGGGGACCTCCGTTCTGATCTCGATGAGCATCGCAAGAACGTCGGCCTGACGCTCCTTGGCCAGTCTGGCGTTGTAGCTGCTGCCTCCGATCGGGTCGGTCTTGGCCACAATACGCTGGACCTTGATCGTCTCGTAGCGACTGAAGATGCGCTTCCAATCACTCTTAACCTTGCTGCGATTCGCTTCAGGCTGGATTATCCCGAGCTTGTAGTCGAACAATTGCTCCGCTGGTAGTTCGATCACGAACCGCTCTATCTCTGTCGGCTGCGAAACAACCGGACACGCAGCCGGTGCGCACCACTGATTGTTCGAAGCGAGAAGGAGGGCGATCAGGGTCGCCAGGGCCAGAATCGCCAGAAGTGCGAGGCTGACCCGGTGTGCGTTCGTCTCGTTCGCAGTGGCCGACGCTGTCGAAGAGGGCCCGGCCTGGGGTAGCGACGAGCCGGTCTCGGTCTTCTTGCGCTCCCGCTCCTGCCCGCGCAGTGAATCTTGGTATTCGTGAAGCGCACCAAACTCGCAATCAAAGATCAGCTGAGCCTGCTTGGGCCACGTTGCATACTGCCACGGTAGCGGGTAGGCCTCTTGGGCAGGGAAGGCTCTCTTGAACAGGCGGCGCGCGATCCCTGCGGCATCCATGCGCCGGAGATTCTGGAGTTTCGCGCATTCGTCAAGAGCCTCTTTGCATGCGGGCGTCAGCCAAAGGATCTGCGGAGACATGGCCTCGCCGGAAGGGGGGGCGATGGGGCGCCGTCGGTTCAGCCACCACAGCAGCAGGCCGCCAAGAAAGGCGCCCAGCAGCAAAAAGAAAATCCAGCAAACTCCACTCATGTGTTGTCTCCTCGATCGGGTTGCAGCCAGCTCGACTGCGCGCAGCTTAGCGAGGTTAAGCAAGCTTTGTCCTCCCACGCATTAGGTATAAGCGGCGGAGCTCCCACCGTTTGGACCACCGAGCCGTCCGGTGGCGCAGTGGGACCTTGCGCGTGCTGTTACGACTTTGTGGCTGTGCCCCGCCTCCGATTGCACCGCAGTAGCTGAGAAGCATAGAGACCACGATCACTTCGAGATGGGTTCGGCCGAGCGGTGACCACTGGAAGGTCTGCCAATCACACCAGACCGGTCGTTCGCGCCCCGCGTGCTATGGAGGTCTCGGTGAGCGCGAATTGGTCCACGCTGTCCGCTTGCCCTACTGGCGGCCACCGCTGCGAAGCGGACATTCGGAGACGAGGGCCGAATGACGGCATGGGGCCCTAAGCGGCTGTTGCCCGGGCGAGAAAGCAGACGTTCAGAACCCCTGGGTGAGCTAGAGCCAAAGCAAGGGGAAGGATCGCTTGCCCTTCGAAATTTCTTAGAACTTACCTACTAAATACAAGAAGGGGAAACGCGAGCAATTGACAATTGTTTAGGACTTTTTTCACAAAAAGAAGGATTGCTCGATCCGATTCGTTGGTCTCGTATCAATGAGTTAAGTTTTTGATGCTTTTGCCTCATAGACTTGTGTCAATACTTTTCCAGAGAAGCAGGCGCCTGATGCCGCTCAAGATGGGAATGGGGGGCGCACATGCATGCAGATTTGGCACTGAAGATGATGTCTGACCTGTTCTGGACAGGGCTGCTCGTGTGCCTTCCTTTGTTGGGGCTAACCATGCTGGTTGGCATCGTGATCAGCGTCCTGCAAGTGGTCACGCAGGTCCAGGAAATGTCGCTGACATTTGTGCCCAAGCTCGTGACCGCCGCCGTGGTCATGATCGTGGCTGGACCATGGATGCTTCGCAAGTTGACGCAGTTCACTGCGCAGCTCTGGGGTGGCATCCCCTCGATGTTCTGAGCCGCGGCTCCTCCCCGTGAATCCGTTTCCGTCGCACATGGCGCCGACGCTGCTTGATATGGCGACGTCAGGAGCTGGCACGTCTTGGCTCATGGTTGTGGGTCTGCTTGCGCTGCGGCTGGCAGCAACGCTTGCAATGACTCCGGTTCTCTATGCGATGCCGCTGCCACCATCAATACGGATGCTCCTCTTGCTCGGGCTCTCGGTCGTGCTCGCGTCCAGCTTTCCCATTCCTGCAGAGGCATTCACTGGGTGGGGAGCCTTGCTTGCTGCCGCGCTCACGGAGTTGGCACTGGGCGCCACGCTGGGCCTTGGCATCTTGCTGGCCTTCGGTGCTTTTTCGGTTGCAGGGCAACTGCTGGACCTGCAACTGGGCTTTGGCATTGCCCAGGTTCTCGATCCGGTAACCCGGCGCCCCGTGCCGATCCTCACGTCGGCCTTTGGCTACCTCTCGGTCATGGTGTTCTTTCTATTGAATGGACATCACGCACTGTTGCGAGGCATCGGCTATAGCTTGGAGCGTTTCCCTGTCGGTGCGCCATGGTCCATCGCCAATGCGGCAGAGCCCTTGCTGAAGCAGGCGACGGGCCTTTTCAGCCTGGGCTTTGCACTGGCCGCACCGGTTGTGTTCTGCATTCTGCTGGTGGAGTTCGCGCTCGGGGTGGTGGGGCGAAATCTGCCGCAAATGAACATGTTCACGATGGGCATACCCGTCAAGATTCTGGTCGGTCTCATTGCGCTGTCGCTTTGGTTCACCGGAATCGGCGGCGTCATGACTCGGGTCTACGCGAGCATCACGAGTACTTGGGATGGCATCTTTGTGGCCTCAACGCTGCCGAAGGGGCCGGTGCGCTGATGGCCGAGCAAGATCTCGATCGCAACGAAGCGGCCACCCCCTACAAGCTGCGGCGTGCACGTGAGCGTGGACAAGTGGCCAAGAGCGCGGATGTCGTGGCGGCCGTGGTTTTCGCCGTGGCGGTGGTTTACCTCACGTGGCGCGGTTTCGGCGCAGTTTCATCTCAATTCCGCTTCGACCAGGCGCTGATCATTCAGGCCGGGCGAATGGACCCCTCGGGCGCTAGCCTCTGGCCCGTGATCGAGCGTGCCCTGCGCGCAACCCTGACGTTGGCGGCGCCATTTTTTGCGGCCGTGATGCTCGCTGCCATTGTCAGCAACATGATGCAGACAGGTCCGATCCTCTCATTCGAGCCGGTCAAGATCGACTTCGACCGCATCAATCCTGTCAACGGCCTCAAGAGGCTGTTCTCCATGCGCGTGCTGTTCGACACCGCGCGCGCCGTCATCAAACTCACCTTGTTGACGCTGGTCGCTGTCCTCGCACTCAAGGCACTGAAGGGACAGTTCTACGCACTGGCCTCGCTGTCCGCGGTCGGTTATCTGCACATCCTGCTGGACGACATCGCAAGTGTCGGTCTCAAGATGGCGCTGGTGCTGGGTCTGATCGCACTGCTTGACCTGATGTACACACGGCATGAATTTGCCAAGAAGATGCGCATGAGTCAGCGCGAGCTCAAGGACGAAGTCAAGCAGCGTGAAGGCGATCCGCGCATTCGATCCCGTCTGCGCGAGCTGCGCAGGGAAATGCTCAAGCGCAGTCTGGCATTGCGCCAGACACGTAACGCCGATGTCGTGATCACGAATCCCACCCACCTGGCTGTTGCGCTGAAATACGAGCATGGTCGCATGGCGTCGCCCCAGTTACTGGCCAAGGGAGCCGGACACATGGCCGCTGCCATGCGCGAGATTGCGGCGCGTCACCGCATCCCGGTGGTGCAGAACCCCGCACTGGCTCGGCGCATCTACAAGGAACTTCCGGTCGATCAGTCGGTGCCGCCGGAGCTCTACGCACAGGTCGCACGCATCATCGTGTGGGTCTTCGCCATGCGCGAACAACGCCAGGCGCGTGGACAGGTCGGTATGGCACCGGGGGCGCACTCATGAACGCGCTGACGCGGGTCCTTGGAAAGCACAGCGACATCGCGCTCGTCTTGCTGGTGCTGGGCGTGCTGGTGGTGCTCTTCGCCCCCATTCCCAGCGGCTTGCTCGACTTCCTGATCCTGAGCAACTTCAGCTTCGCGTTCCTGGTGCTTCTGCTGACCTTCTACATGGCCAGGCCGGTCGAGTTTTCGACCTTTCCGTCGTTGCTCCTGATCGCCACGCTGTTTCGTCTCTCGCTCAACGTTGCGGCCACCCGACTGATCCTCTCCGATGGTGACGCAGGCCGGGTGATCGGTGCCATCGGGGCATTTGTGGTGGGCGGCAACTACGTCATCGGCCTGATCGTCTTCCTGATCCTTATCGTGGTTCAGTACGTGGTCGTGACCAGCGGCGCACAGCGGGTGTCCGAGGTGGCGGCACGCTTCACGCTCGACAGCATGCCAGGTCAGCAGATGAGCATCGATGCCGACCTCAACATGGGCTTTATCGACCAGGCCGAGGCCCAGCGCAGGCGCAAGAACCTCGAGAAAGAGGCCGGGTTCTACGGCGCCATGGACGGTGCTAGCAAGTTCGTCAAGGGCGATGCCATCGCGGGCATCATCATCTTGCTCATCAACATCATCGGGGGGCTGGTGATCGGCGTGATGCAGCACGGTCTTCCTTGGGGCCAGGCGCTGCAGACCTACACCCTCTTGACGATCGGCGACGGCATCGTGACCCAGGTGCCGGCGCTGGTGATCGCAGTGGGCACCGGCATCATCGTGACGCGGTCGTCCTCCGACACCAACCTAAGCCGTGAGGCGCTGCGGCAGGTCAGCTCCTTCCCCAAGACGCTCTTCCTGGTAGCCATGGCCCTGGGTGGCCTGCTGCTGCTGCCGGGCATCCCCGCGCTGCCAACTCTCGCATTGACGCTGTGCTTCCTGCTGGCCGCGACCATGCTGTATCGCGCCGCCAAGCGGCAAGCTGCACCATCCTCGACCGGACAGCAGGCCGCCGGCAATGCCTCGATCGACGCAGCAACCTCTGCGGGCGATGGTGGCGCGGCGGCGGCAAGTGACGATCCCTATGCCTTGCTGCAAGTCGAACCCATCGAAGTGCACCTGGGGAGCAACTGGGTTCCGGCAATCAATCAGCCAGGCAGCGTGTTCATGGAGCGGATCGCCACCTTCCGCAAGCAGCACGCGCAGGAATTTGGCCTCGTGTTGCCGCGCGTGCGTTTCAAGGATTCGGTGCGCCTCTCGGCAGACAAGTACGAGATCCATCTGGATGGCGTGCTGGTCGGAAAGGGCGAGGCCCGCACGGACAGGCTGCTGGCCATTCACCCCACCGGCGACATCAAGTCCATTCCGGGTGAACCCACCCGTGATCCGACCTACGGTTTGCCGGCACTGTGGATCGAAGAAGCACAGCGAGAAACGGCCAACCGAGCGAAGTACACGCTGGTCGATGCGCCCACGGTCTTCATGACGCATCTGACCGAGATGCTTCGGCGCGAGTCCGCGACGCTGCTGACCCGTGCAGAGGTCGACCGGCTTCTGGCCCGGGTGCGCCAAAGCCAGCCGGGACTCGTCGAAGAGCTGATTCCTACGGTGTTGTCGTCCAGCGATGTCCAGAAGGTGCTTCAGAACCTGCTGCGGGAGAAGGTGTCGATCCGCCATGTCGAGGCCATCCTCGAAACACTCTCTGATGCCGGCCGCTCGACGAGGGACGCGAATCAACTCACCGAAGTGGTCCGCCAAAGGCTGGGGCATGCCATCTGTCAGGGCCTCCTGGGCGAGGCGGCGTCGCTGCAAGTGCTGACACTCGACCCGGCGATCGAGAGCCAATTTCTGCAAAGCATTCACGTGGCCACCGAAGAGGGTGGGGCCCAGCCCTTCGTGCTCGACCCGCGCCTGTCCGAGCAACTGATGAAGCGACTGGTTCAGCAGGCCGAGCGGATGATGAAGAGCAACCTGCTGCCGGTATTGCTGTGCGCACCCGAGTTGCGCCGGCATGTGCGCGCGCTGTCGGAGCGGGTCATGCCGCATCTGAGGGTGCTCTCCATGGCCGAAGTGCCGCACACCATCGAGCTGAAGTCCTTCAGCGTCGTCCAACTCTGAGATTCCGGGAGCATTTCCATGAGCGACATACTCGCCATCAGCTTGAACAGCATGCAGCAGGACATGGCTCGCCTGGAGCGCATCAGCATGAACATGGCCAACGCCCTGACGCCAGGCTACAAGCGCGAGGTCGTGTCCTCATTGCCGCTCGCAGCAGGGACGTTCGCCGACGCCATGCGTGGCGCTGGGGCATCCCCAGCCTTGTCGCAAGCCAACGCACCGACGAGCCTTCCAACCACGGCGGGCTCGCTCATGATCCAGACCGATGCACGCCCGGCCACGCTCAAGGCCACCGGGCAAAGCCTTGACGTGGCCCTTGCCACGCCTGGCTTCTTCGAGATATCGACCGCAAGCGGCCTGGCGTACACCCGGCAGGGCAATTGGCAGCTGGACGGACGCGGCCGCCTGGTCACAGCGCAGGGAAATCCGGTGATGGGGCGTGGCGGAGAGATTGTGCTGACGCGCCCCAATCCCACGATCGATGCCACGGGACAGGTGTTCGAGAGCAAGCCTGGTGGCGGCGCCGAGTTGACGCCGGTCGCCCAACTCAAGGTGGTCCAGTTCGACAACACGACCAACCTTGCGCGCATGGGGAGCGGCCTGCTGGGCTCGGACCAGACGCCCACTCAGCTCGTGGACGCCGATGTGCAGGTGCGGCAAGGATTTCTCGAGAACTCCAACGTGAGCTCGATGCAGGAGATGGCGCAACTGATCCAGTCGATGCGCCATTTCGAATCCATGCAGCGGGTTGCTCTGGGCTACGACGAAATGATCGGCGGTGCGGTACGCAGGCTCGGTGAGCTGTCGTAACGCGCGCCCTCCACAGGCTTCCCAATTTCAAGAGAGACAGAACATGTTCGACGCCCTCTATATCAGCGCCACCGGCATGCAGGCCCAACAGCTCAATGTCGACACCATCGCCAACAACCTCGCCAACGTCAACACCACCGGCTTCAAACGAAGCAAGGTCGCCTTCTCCGACCTGATGGTGCAGGAAGCAGGGCGCCTGCAGCCCACACAGGACGAAACGGGCATCCTCGGCGCGGCGGGGCGGGTGGGGGCCGGCGTTGGCATCTCGGCTGTCTCCAAGTTGTTCGACATGGGCGACCTGAAGAAGACCGAGTCCGCATTCGACATCGCTATCCAGGGCGAAGGCTTCATCGAGGTGACGATGCCCGACGGCTCCAGCACCTACACGCGCGGCGGCAGCTTCAAGGTCAATCGGGACGGTCTGCTGGCGACATCGGGCGGCTTTCCGCTCAAGGCCAATCTGTCGATTCCCGACAACGCACAGAACATGAGCATCGAAAGCGATGGCCGCGTGCGGATCACGGTGGCCGGACAGACGACGCCGGTCGAATTGGGGCAGATCGATCTGGTGCGCTTCACCAGCCCCTCGGGGCTGCTGCCACAGGGCGACAACTTGTATCGCTCCAGCACGAGCTCGGGAGAGGCCATTGCCGGCAAGGCCGCCGAAGACGGCATGGGAAACCTGGCCCAAGGGTTTCTGGAAGGATCGAACGTCAAGCTGACCGAAGAGATGGTCAACCTGATGGTGGCCCAGCGCGTGTATGAAGCCAATGTGAAGGTCATGCAGGCATCGGATGAGATGCTGGGGATGATCAATGGCCTGCGCAAGTAAGGGGTGGGTTGCGCTGCTGACTGCCGCCGCCACCCTTTCGGCGGGGGCCGGAGTCGCGCCCGCGGTTGGCGAGCCACAGATCTCGATCGAGCTGCGGCCCCGGGTCAGGGTGGCCCAAGCCAACGTCCGACTCGGCGACATCGCGTTCCTCACATCGCGCGACCTGTCGATCTTGCGCAGGCTGATGGCGCTGCCCATCGGTGCTGCGCCTCGTCCCGGGTCGCCCGCTTTTCTGGATCGCGAAACGATCATGCGCTGGGTCGAGACGCGCGGCGGGTTCTACGCCGCGGCGAGCGCGCCGGGAGTTGCGACGCCCATGATTCAGTGGAGCGGCGCGAGCGAGACGGCGATCGAGAGCGCCGCACAGGAACTGCCCGGAGAAACCGTCGTGGATGCGGCGCGGGCGGCATTGCTGACGTGGCTCTCCCAGCGCAGCGTGCGGGCTGAAGTGCAAGCGGTGTCCAGTGCCCGTGACCTGGTGGTGCCCGCGGGCGTCCCGGTGTTGCGCGTCCGTCCGCTTGCTGATCAGTCCCGGCCGTCCAGGCGCATGCTGGTGTGGGTGGACGCCTGGGTCGACGATCGCTTCGTGCGGACCACGGCGGTGACCTTCGAAGTCAGCGCCTGGGCGCCGCTCACGGTCGCCACGACCCAAATGGACAGCGGCGCCGCAGTCGACGCGGTGTTGCTTCGGGGAGGAACCGAGTCCCGTGACGTCGACCTCGCGAGCCTCAAGCAAGGCGCACCGGTCGACGCCGGCATCAACGGCAGATTCTCCGAGTTGGAAGCCGGGCGTCAGCGCCTGCGCAAACCTCTCAAGGCGGGTGAGGTCCTGACCCGTGCCCATCTCGAATCCATGCCGGCGGTCGTTCGCGGCAACTGGGCGCTCTTGCAGGCGCGCAGCGGCGATGTGGCCGTCGAAAGCCGTGTGGAGGTATTGCAGGATGGTCGCGAAGGACAGTTCGTGCGTGTCAAGGTGCCCGGCGCCAAGGGGGAGGTCCTGGCGCGCGTGACGGGACCGGGACAGGTCGAGGTGCAACCATGAGCGCAAGCAAGCATTCCGGGCGGTTCCTCCTTCTGTCACTGGCCTTGGCGGCTGCGTTGTGCTTCGTGTCAACCGTCAGGGCCGAGAGCCTATATCAGGAGGGCAGCTTTCGGCCTCTGACGGCGGACAACAAGGCGTTCCGCGTCGGCGACTCGCTCACCGTTCAGGTCTTCGAGAACTCGTCGGCCACAAGCAGCGCCAACACGGGAACACGTCGTGCCAACGACATCAGCGGTTCCGTCGGACATACCGGCAACAAGGTGGTCGGGCAACTTGGCATCGGCGTGACGGGTGAGTTCGATGGCGGAGGTCGCACTCAGCGCGCCAACAAGCTGTTGGCGACATTGACCGTGTCGGTGCAGGAAGTGTTGCCCAACGGCGATTTGCGGGTGGCCGGAGAGCAGCAACTGATGGTCAACGAGGAACTGCAGAAGGTGAATCTGGAGGGGCGCGTGCGCCCGCAGGATATTTCCGATGGCAACGTGGTCCTGTCGACCCGGCTCGCCGATGCTCGCATCACGTATGTCGGTGAAGGCGATGTATCGGATCGCGCACGCCGCAGCGGATGGCGGCGAGTTCTTGATTGGCTGGGATTGTGATGCGCCGGATGATTTCAACTTTCATGCAGTGCCTCGGACGCGGTACTGCCATCGCGATCGTGGTTTGCGCGGGCCTTTCAAGTGTGCACGCAGCGGATGCCGTGCGTGTCAAGGACCTTGGAAAGCTCAAGGGCTGGCGCGATAACGCGCTTTTTGGGACCGGCATCGTGACCGGCCTGGCTGGCACCGGAGACTCACCAGCCAACCGCACGACGCGTCAGTCGCTGGCCAACGTCTTGTCCCAGTTCAATCTCACGATTGCCCCGGAGGCCATTCAGAGCCGCAACGTGGCGGTCGTGATGGTCAGCGCGACGCTGCCCACCTTCGCGCGGGAGGGGGACACGCTGGACGTGACTGTGAGCTCCGCGGGCGATGCGCGCAGTCTGGTTGGCGGCACTTTGCTGATCACGCCGCTCAAGGGCGCCAACGGCCGTGTCTACGCACTGGCCCAGGGCGGCCTGTCGGTGGGAGGGTATCGCTATGACGCGAATGGCAACGTGGTCCAGAAGAACCATCCGACCGCCGGCTCGGTGCCGAATGGGGCAACGGTGGAAGTGGGTGTCAATGCCGCGATGCTGGACGAGCGCCAGAGCGTGACCTTCGTGCTCTCCGAGCCGGACTACACCACAGCCAATCGCGTGGCCACGGCCATCAACAGCCAACTGGGCGCCAGCCTGGCGAAGGCGCGCGATGCCTCCGGCATCGAGATCGCCGTGCCGGTCGCCCAGCGCGACGAACTGGTCAGTCTCTTCACCAAGATCGAGAACGTCACCGTGGAGCCGGATCGCCGCGCCAAGGTCGTGATCAACGAGCGCACCGGCACCGTGGTTTCGGGAGGGGATGTGCGGATCTCGAAGGTCGCCATTTCTCATGGGGACATCAAGATCGCCATCTCGAACCAGAACAGTGCCTCCCAGCCGTACAACGTCTGGAACGGCGGGCCAGACATCCGCACCGCCATCGTGACCAATACCCGGATCGATGTCGATGAACTCAACGGCACTGGTTTTGTGTCCGGCACCAACACGGTCTCAGACCTCGTTCAGTCGCTCGCCAGGCTGAAGACAAGCACGCGCGACGTGATATCGATCCTGCGCGCGGTCAAGGCTGCAGGTGCGCTGCACGGCGAACTTGTTGTGCAGTGACACACGGATCTCATCGACCTCCATTGGGCCATCAAGAAAAGATTTCGGAGACCACGGAAATGACAGAAGGACTCGAAGCAGTGACCCGGTCCGCACTTGCGCTTGCGCTCGATGCAGCCAGCCTGCGTCAGCAAGCGATCGCCACCAACATCGCCAACGCCCATGCCCTCAACTATGTGCCGCAACGTGTGAACTTCGAAGCCCAGTTGCTCGATGCGCGCCGAAGCATGGCGCAGACGGGCCGACTCGACGCATCCGCATTGAGCCAGGTGCGTCCCCGAATCGAAGCCGCGATGGACGAGCAAGGAAACGTCGCCCAGGTACAGCTGGACGTCGAAGCCGCCGAGATGGCCCGCAACGCCGTGCACTACCAGGCGCTGGTCAAGGGCTTGTCGCGCCATTTTTCGATCCTTTCAATGGCAGCCAGCGACGGAAAGAGATGACCATGGACTACAGCCAATCCTTCGCCATCAGCGCGATCGGCATGAACATCGAACGTGCGCGTGTCGACGTTGCCGCGCTCAACCTCGCCAATGCCAACACCGTTCAGGGTGTTGGTGGCGTCAGCTATCAACCTCTTCGGGTGCTGGCCGTTGCGCAAGCGAATGGCGCAGGGACCGCCAACGGCGCCTCCGGGACGTTCGGCGCCATGGTCTCCGAAGGGCTTGAAGGCTCGGAAGCGATCTCGCAAGCAGCGCCGCTGATGCGTATTGTTCCGGCCGATGCCGCGCCCAGGCTCGTGTACGAGCCCGGTCATCCGCTGGCCAACGAGCGCGGCTATGTCGCCTATGCGGGCGTCGACACCGCCACCGAGATGGTGAGCATGATGAGTGCGACCCGGGCCTATGAGGCGAATGTCTCCGCCATGAACACCACGCGTACGTTGGCGATGCGCGCGCTGGACATCGGAGGCAACGCATGACGGCATTTCTTCCTGTTGAAGCCTTGTCCTCGCTGTCGCAGCAGGCGCAATCCGCCGTGGTGGCGGCCAACATGCAGCCGGCTCGCACCACCGGCGCTGCATCGGCGCCTGACGTCGCATTGGCTTCCCAGTCTGTTCCTGGCTCGTTTGGGCAGCTGGTGTCGGACGGCATTGCGCAGGTCAACAGCCAGCTGATCGGCAGCCAGATCGATTTGCAGAAGCTGGCCACCGGCGACGCGCAGAACCTGCACCAGATCATGATCAACCTGGAGGAGAGTCGCCTGTCGTTCCAGCTGATGATGCAGGTGCGAAGCCGGCTGCTTGAGGCGTATCAAGACATCATGAAGATGCCGATATGAACTTCTGGCAAGGACTGTCACAGCGCGGCCGGGCGGGCCTGATCGCCGGGGTGCTGGCTATCGTGCTGGTGACCGCGGCAGCGGCCTGGTGGTTGCTTCGTACCGAATACCAGGCATTGTTCACCGACCTGAGGCCACAGGATGCACAGGCGATGACGACCGAGCTCGAGCGTCTGAAGATCCCTTATCTCCTGGGCGACAACGGCACCTCGATTCTGGTCGACAAGGCGACGGTGCACGCGACGCGAATCAAGCTCATGGGCAAGGAACTACCGCTGCAAGGCGCCGTGGGGCTGGAGCTGTTCAACAACACGGATTTCGGCATGACCGAATTCGCGCAGAAGATCAACTACCAGCGTGCATTGCAGGGGGAGCTGACACGGACCATCCAGTCGCTTTCGGAGGTGCGTGAGGTTCGCGTGCTTCTGGCCTTGCCCGAGCAGGGCCTGTTCAAGCAGGCAACCTCGAAAGCCAAGGCATCCATCACGCTCACCATGCGGCAAGGGCAGGCTCTTCGTCCGGAGCAGGTGGTGGGGGTGCAGCGCCTGGTGGCGGCCGCGGTGCCGGGCATGGCGACCCAAGACGTCACCATCGTCGACAGCCATGGGGTGGCTCTCACTCGTTCCGAAGGGAGCAATGGCGATCTGGAAGTCAATAGCGCGCGCCTGGACCTCAAGCGGGACACAGAAGCGTACCTGTCGCGCAAGGTGGCCGCAGTGCTCGCATCGCAGTTCGGTCCGGGGCAGGCGCTGGCCAGCGTCGACGTGACGCTCAACATGGACCAGATCCGAACCACCACGGAAGATGTGCTGCCCGCAGCTTCGCGCGCTGGCATGCAGGCGACCGGCGTGGTGGTGCGCGAGCGAGAGGTGTTGCGCGATACGGGCGCCTCGCTGGACACCAAGGTAGCCGAAACCGCCGGCGCGCGCGGTGGCAGCGCGCAGCGAGATGTCGAATACGCCGTGGGCCGCCGTGTCGAGCAGGTGGTCAGCCAGCCCGGCTCCATCCGCCGTGTGCACGTGGTCGCCGTGGTGCGCAAGGCGCTGGATACGTTGCAGGAAGACCAGCTGCGCAAGGTCATTGCAGCGGCGGTCGGGGCTTCGCTGGAGCGCGGCGATACCGTCGTGGTCCAGTCGCTGGTGGGCGGTGCCCTTGTGGCGTCTCCCGACGCCGCGGCCGGCGCAACGATGGCCCCCGATGGCTCTGCGGTCGACGCACCAATTGAGAGTCCTGCTGTCGGCGGCTTGTTCGAGAGCGGCAGTTCCTCTGGACTGAAGTGGCTGCTGGCAGGCCTGACGCTGGCGCTGTTGGTTGTGCTCTTGTTCAGGGGCGGTCGGCGTGATGCTTCGGCGTCCGGCGCGACTTCCGGCGCCACACCGCTGTCGGAGTCGCAGCGTGCCCTGGCGTTGCAGCGGGTGCGCGACTGGATGCGCGATTCCTCTTCAGTGCCTGCCGCTGGAGTCTCGAGCGGCAGCCCCCAGACAACTGCGCAGGGCACGAGGAGAGATATTTGATGGTGCCTAGTCCCGGCGTTTTTCGGATGACAGATCCGGATGTGGCCGTGCCCGAATCCAGCGGCGCGCGCCACGCCGCGCTGCTCCTGCACGCCATGGCGCCAGCGGATCGCACCTGGATACTCGAGGCGCTGCCGCCTGTGCAGCGGACAGGCCTGCAGGCGCTGCTGGCGGAGCTCGAGGCACTGGGGATCGAGCGCGATGCCGCGCTGATCGCCGATGCGACGGCGAGCGCAGCACCGGTCGAGCCGCGTCAGCCGGTGTCGGATGAAGACAGGCTTCGTACGCTCAATGAAGTCCAGTTTGGGGAATTCGTGCGCCTCATGCGAACCGAGCCCGTGGGGCTGATCGCCGAATGGTTGCGGCTTGCCGACTGGCCATGGCGAGAGCGCCTGTTGGCTGCGCTGGAGCCCGGGCAGCGCAGACAGGTCGAGGCCAATCTCGCAAGCACCGGTGCCGGCTATCGGACACCTCCCGGTATGCGCGCCGCATTGATCTCGGCGGCAGCGGCTCGGTTGCAGGACCACACGCCGACCGTGGGGGCAGGACCGAAGACAACCTGGCACGAACTCAAGCGCGCATTCGGTCGTGCGCTGCGCGGTGGGCATTCATTGTCGGGAGGCGTTCGGTGAGCGACAAGCAGCCGCAGCATCGCGACGTCGAGCGCCTGGGGGCGAACGAGCGTGCCGCAGCGGTTGTGCTGCGCGACGTCGTCATGCACGGCCAGGTGGCCCTGACGCGCCCCAGTCAGCGACATGCCGGCTCTGAACATATGCAAGGCGCAGAGTTCACCCCGAATCTCGCGCCAGTCCCTTTCGGTCGCAAGGGCGAGGCGAGGGGCCCACAGCCCGACCCGGAACTTCCAAAGATTCCGTCCGCCGCCGCGCTGGCAGAAGAGGAGGCTCGCCGCCTCGGCTATGAAGATGGCTTCGCCAGGGGCCATGCACAAGGGGGCGAGCGTGCCGCGCAGGAGGCCCGGCAGGCCGCAGCTCAAGCGCAGCAGAATGCCGAGCGTGAACTGGAAGAGCGGGCGCAGCGGTTGACGAAAGAGCTTCAGCAGCAGTTCCAAACTGTGCAACAGGCTCGTCTTGACACCCTGGAGAGCCTGATCGGCTCGCTGCCATCGCAGATCGACGCCAGATTGGCAGCCGTTGAAGACGACATGCTCGCGCTGAGCTTCGAGGCCATCTGCCGCGTGCTGGGAGATCGCGCGGTACAGCCCGATGCGGTGCGCGCGCAGATCCTCCAAGCGATGGAAGGATTGCGCGACCGGCGTCTGGTTGCCGTTCATCTGCATCCCGACGACCTGACGTCCCTGCAGGATGCGACAGACGCATCGACGTCCAACCTCTGGCGTGGCGACGATGTCAAATGGATTGCCAGCGCGCAGGTTGTGTTGGGGGGGTGCATCCTGCAATCTCCCGAGGGTGGCCTTGACGCGCGGCTCGAAACTCAATTGCACGCGCTGCGCGATCTGCTGAAGCAATCCCGCGCCGCAAGTCGCCTGCGGGATGCATGAGATGAGTGCCTTGGATGCCAGCCGTCAGGCCCTTCAGCGCACGGATCTTCGTCGGCGCATCGGTTGGGTCCGCGAGATGCAAGGACTGGCCATCGATGCATCGGGGCCTGATGCCGCGGTGGGTGAACTCTGCCGCATCCTGGTCCGGAAACCTCGCGAGGTGTCAGGCCAACCCGTGGTCGATCAGGAGACGGCACCTCTCGGTGTTCTGGCGGAGGTGGTCGGCCTGAAACCCGGCCGCGTCACGTTGATGCCCTATGGTTCCGTGGAAGGCATCGCCGCAGGTTGCGAGGTGCATGCCCTCGGGGCGGATTCGCAAATCGGCGTCGGTGAGGCATTGTGCGGGCGCGTGATCGACGGCTTCGGTGCGCCGCTGGATGGCAAGCCACGCCCATCGACTTCGCAGCGCCGTCCCTTGAAGGCCAAGCCGATCAATCCGATGCAGCGCCCGCCGATAGAGCGCGTCCTGGAAACGGGAGTGCGCTGCATCGACGGCTTGCTGACGTTGGGGCAGGGGCAACGCGTCGGCATCTTTGCAGGAAGCGGCGTCGGAAAAAGCACTTTGCTGGGACTGCTTGCGCGTCACGTAAAGACCCATGCCGGTGGCGATGGGCAAGACAGCATCAATGTGATCGCATTGATCGGAGAACGCGGGCGCGAAGTCCGGGAGTTCATTGAAAAGCAATTGGGCCCGCAGGGGCTGGCGCGATCGGTGGTGGTGGTGGCCACTTCCGATCAGCCCGCGCTGGCACGGCTGCGTGCGGCCTATGCGGCGCTCACGATTGCCGAGTACTTCCGTGACGCGGGTCGCAACGTGCTGCTGACGATGGACTCCATCACGCGTTTTGCGATGGCAAGGCGCGAAGTGGGGCTTTCTGCGGGTGAGCCGCCCACGGCGCGCGGCTATACGCCCTCTGTCTTTGCCGAACTTCCAGAGCTTTGCGAGCGCTGCGGCACGGCGCCCGGTGGCGGCTCGATCACTGCGCTGCTCACTGTGCTGGTCGAAGGCGACGATCTGAACGAGCCCGTATCGGATGCATTGCGGGCCATTCTGGATGGCCACATCGTGCTGTCGCGTCATCTGGCGCATCGCGGGCACTATCCGGCGATCGATGTGCTCAAGAGCGTGAGTCGGCTGATGCCGGAACTGGCCAGTGAAGACCAGCGCTCGCTGGCCGTTTCGGCGGTTCAGCAACTGGCCGTTCTGGAGCGCAACCGGCAGATGGTCGACATCGGTGCCTACGAAAAGGGCTCCAACGCCGAGCTGGATCGCGCCATCGAGATCGAGGCGGATCTGCAGGCATGGCTGCGACAAAGCAAGGGCGGTGTTTCACGCTCGGAGTCCATCCAAGGACTGCAGAAAATCCTCGCCTCCACGCCTTCGCCTGGAACGCAAAGGCAATGAACATGAATCCGAAGAAATTGCCCGCGCAGACGCGAGACGTTGATGTCCGCGGCTTCGTCTATGCCCTGGAGCCCGTGCACCAAAGGCAGCAATGGCGCCTGGACAAGTCGATGGCAGCGCTTGCACGGGCTCAGCAAGATTTGCTCGAGATCGAGGCAAAGATGACGCAAGTTCAGGAGGAGCATGACGTGTACGCCAAGGAGAGCGGACAACGCTTGCACTCGGGGCTGGATCCCGCCGCTCATCGGCGGACCCTGGGCTACTTGGCCCACTTGCGCGGCCGATGGGAGCAGCTTGCCCTGCAGCGCGATGCACTGTGCATTGCGCGTGATGGGCTGAGGCAGGAGTGCTTGATTCAGCAGATGAAACTCGATGGCTTGAGTCGCCATAAAGAGGACGCCTTGACTGAATATGCCGACGAGGTGCGTCGTCGCAGTAGCAATGAGCAAGACCGGGACTGGCTTGCCCGCCGCACCACGCCGAACGTCGCTTGGGAGGCCGAGTGAAAAGTTCTATGGACAGCACTGCAGCTGCATTGCGTGGAACGCTCCCGCCGCGCCGCGACGCATCACCGGCGCGAGGCGACGATGGGGAAGAGTCACAGCGCCAGCTTGCATGGCAGCGCGAGATGGAGCGCGCCCAGCTGACAAGTTGGTTCAAGCCAACTGCCACTGACAGCCAAAGTCACGCGGCTTCCTCAGGTCGAACCGCAGATCCGCGGCCCCGTCATGAAGCAAGAGGCGACGGACACGTCGAGCGCCGACCTGCCGAACGGGCCCGTTTGATCGCAGATGTTCCCGTTTCGCCGCAAGGGCGGCTGGAATCTTTGGATGCGTCGGTGCCAGCGCAACCTCGTCTGGCAGGTCCGCCTTCTGTCCTTCTTCCCAGCACCACGAGCACTCTCCTGGAGCGACGGATCGTTGCCGGAAACTCCTCCACAAGCGACCTTCAGATCGATGCTCGGCTGCCCTATCGACAGGCAGCTCTCGCGTTCCCGGCGGATCTACTGCTTGAAGCTGCCATCTCTACAGACGGCAAATCAGAAACCGAACCAGAGGCACACGATGGACCCGATGTGCCTTTGGCGCCCCTGCGCCTGCACGAAGAGGTCACTCCCCAGGGGAAGGCCATCTGGCTTGCGATGCGGGCCGATGACGAGGTGCTCCTGGCATTGCTGCCGAAGCTCGTGGCCGATCTGCAGCAAGGATTGCGTGATCGGGGACAACGCCTGTACCAGGTCGTTTGCAACGGTCGGCTGGTCTGGCGCGAAGACGCTTGGGTTCAGTCGGGCGATCCAATTCCCCAGAGCGCACAGCGCGGTCGCGTCGCTCTCAATTCAATCTACTCAAAGGAGGCATGATGGCCATCGATGCAATCAGCGGTTCCGGCAGCAGCACCAACCTGCAGGCCAGCAGCCTGGGGATGGAGGACTTTCTCAAGATCCTACTGACCCAGCTTACCTATCAGGATCCGCTCAAGCCCATGGACAACCAGCAGTTCATGGCGCAGATGGCTCAGTTCACGAGCCTCGAGCAGACACAACAGCTCAACACCAAGATCGCGACGCTGATCAGCAACCAGGCGGCGTTGCAGTCGGTTGGATTGATCGGGAAGACGGTCGATGTCACGACGTCGACGGGCTCCGTCACCGGCACGGTGAGTGCTCTCTCCCTTTCTGGCGACTCCCCTTTGCTGAGCGTCAAGACGGCGAGCGGGGCTGTTTTGCAAAACATTTCACTCAGCCAGTTGGTTGCAGTGCGTTGAGTGCGAAATGCAATTTCTGCTCAATGCAGTGGCCGCATTGAACTCACGAAGGGACACTCATGCTTGAATCCATCTACGTTGGAATGACGGGCCTGTTGGGCTATTCGCGTGGCTTGCGCGTGATCGCCAACAACACGGCCAACATGAACACGCCGGGCTTCAAGAGCTCCAGCCTGCAGTTCGCGGACCTGTTCTACTCCGGTCGGAATCTCAGCGGTGGCAATGCCAGCCAGAACTACAGCCAGGTGGGCTTTGGACTCGACACCGCGGGTACGACGCTTTCGTTCAAGCAAGGCGAACTGCGCCAGACCGGAAACAGCCTCGATATCGCGGTGGACGGGCAGGGGCTGTTCGTGCTGCAGGATGCAGACGGAAAGATCACCTATACCCGCGCCGGACAGTTCAAGTTCGATACAGAAGGCGTCCTGGTCAGTCGCCTCAATGGCGAGAAAGTCATGGGACTGGATGAAGGCGGCAACTTCTCGCCCATCACGCTCTCGGGGCAGATGATGGATCTGGGCAAGCCGAGCTCTCGTTTCAAGCTGGCTGGCAACTTGCCCAACACGACGACGGAGCAGCAGCCCAAGGTTCCCGTGGACAGCAAGTACACCCTCCAGGTGATCGATGTCGCCGGCGCCATCCATACATTGACTCCCAAGTTCACGAAAGGTGATGCAACCGGCGGCAACACGCCCGTCAAGGTCGAGTTGCTGGATGGAACCAAGGTTGTCAGCACAGGGCAGGTGGTCTTTTCCACGGGAAAGCCGACGCCGGAGACAGCCAAGGTGTCCATGACCTACACACCCGAAGGTCAGGCGGCGATGGCCCTGACGCTGGACCTGACGGAGGTCGTCTACTGGGCTGGCGACTACCAGGTGGAGATGAGATCGCAGGACGGCGTGGTTTCCGGCGCATTGAGCGGTGTGGTGTTCGACGACACGGGAACGCTGAAGAAAACCTATGCGAACGGACGAACGCTCGATGGCGCCCACCTGGCCCTGGCACGCTTCGATTCGCCGGACGCGGTGGGGGCGTTGGGCGACAACCAGTTTGAGGCCCTGAACAAGGATGCCTGGCATGTCGGTGTTGCGGGCCAAGGCGCGTTCGGTTCATTGGCCTCGGGAAAGATCGAGATATCGAATGTCGATCTGTCGCAGGAATTCAGTGACCTGGTGATCATGCAGCGGGGCTACCAGGCCAGTTCGCAGGTGATCTCGACGGCCAACGAGATGCTGCAGCAGCTGTTCTCGATGAAGAGCAAATGAATATCTCGTCTCCCGTCTCTGTACCTGGGTCAGCATTGCTTGGCGTCGTCGAATCGATGCACCAGGCCCGCCCCCTGCGCCACTGGAACGATCGGCAAAAGGATGCGGTGCGTCAGCGCTTGGCCTCGCTGCTCGGCGGTTGGCATTCCGAGTGGATCCCTGCACGGGAAGAGGCGCTCGCAGAGTCCGGGATCCAGGTAGGCGAACCCGACAGCGGCACCGTCCCGACTTCGGAGGGGATGGTGTGCTGGTCTTTCGCGGGCCCCTCGGGCCAGGTGGCCTCGCGAGGCCTGGGCCTTTTTCCGTCTTCGGACGAAGGCGACAAAGCCGCGCAAGCGGCAATCCGTGCCATTGCGACGCGGATGTTCACGTTCGACGAAACCGTGAATTCGGGCTCGACGCGAGAGCCCTCGAGGATGGCGCTTGTCGTGGCGCGTGCCGCGTGGGATGACTGGTTGCGGCGCATCCAGTCAGGTTTCCCGGGCTTTGTGATGGAGGCACAGGTTCCGCCAGGAGCAGGGGGCACCGGCACCTCTTTCAGTCCTTGGTTCGGTGTGCTCCATGCAAGCTGGCCGTGGCTGGGTGGCTCCTGGCATCTCGAGCTGCCGCACGACGCGGTGACAGTGCTTCTGGGCGACGTGGCCGAAACCGCGGCACAGCCACGCGCCGGCTCTCAAAAGTTGCCCAGGGTGCGGCTCGATCAAGCCCTTTCGGGGCTGCCCGTGGCGTTGCGTGTGATGCTCGAAGGCACGGAGTTGAACCTCGGTCAGCTGCAGGGCCTGCAGGTGGGCGACGTCGTGCCACTCGAGCACCTGATCGATGCACCGGCCCGACTTGTTGCTGCGGACGGTGCACCGGTGTGCCACGGCTGGCTGGGCCAGCGCGCCGGGCGGATTGCCGTCGAGTTGGCGACGCTGACATCGTCGACTGCGGTCGCAGAACCGCTCTTGAATACTCATCCATCAAAGGGAAAGACCCCATGACGACAGCCTTGGAAGGAATTGCGACCGAAAACCGTATCGGCGCATCCGCAACCGTCTCCGACGGGCGTACTGAAAGCAGAACACGCTCCCTGCAGGGCAGCGGCAACTCGCCCACTGCGCAGATCATTGCGCTTCCCGATCTCCATGCCGGTCCGGAAGACGGAGCCGTCGATCGAGCCGGTGACGCCACGGTTCTCAGGGATTGGAACCCGTTGCATCAGATCAAGGCCAAGCTGCAGGTGTGCGTTGGAGAGGTCACCCTGACGGTTGGCGAATTGCTTGGCGCCAAGGAGCATCAGGTCCTGCGTCTCGATCGCGAGATCGATCAACCCGTGGAACTGACCATAGAAGGCCGGGTGGTGGCGAGAGGTCAACTCGTTGCAGTCGAGGGCCATTTCGCGGTTCGACTCACCGAGCTGCCCGTTGCGTTGAACCTGGGTTCGGGTTCCTGACGAATGAGTGCCGGGGCTAATCGGCGGATGTGGATCGGCGCGTGCAAGTTGCTTCTTGTCTGCGGCGCGGTCATGGCAGCAGGGCTGCTCACGACGCGACTCAGCTACGCGCAAGATGCGCGCGGCGACAACGGGGCTGCGACATTCGCAAGCGGCGTCAGCTTGCCTTCCAGCATTCCAGTCAAGCGTGAGCAGTCGAGCGACGCCTCGGGGCGCTCTGATGATCGTTGGTGGGTCGCGGTGGTGGCTGTCGGCGGACTGCTCGCGGTAGCCACGGCGATTGCCCGGCGAAAGGTCTTGGGGGGCAAGGGCAAGACTTCGTGGCCGCGTCTAGGGGGGCTGCTCGATACGGTGTCCTCGCATGAGATTGAGAGGGTTTCGAGCACGCGCCTGTCGCCGAGCCACAGCCTGCACGTCGTGGTCTGGGAAGGGCGGCGACTCTTGCTGGGATGCTCGGACCAGTCGATTCAATTGCTCTCCGAGTCTAGCCCCGCGGTCCAGGACGCTCACCGCGCTCAGGGGCAAGCAGTGGCAGCGAACGCCTCCTCCGACAAGGCTCAACGATGACGCGTTTCGCAGCCGGTGGGGATCGCCGAGGCGGGCTGTCGTTGTATCTGGCGGCAGTTCTTGTGCTGGTCGCCGGTTTCTTGCTGGGCTGGCCCACAGGTGACGCGCGTGCGCAGGCAGCGCCAGAATCGATCGTTTCGCCACAGAAGGCGAGCGACACCGCGGGGGCAGACGCGCCTGGTCCTGCCGCGACAACGTCGACGCAGGCGCCGAAGGAGACCGAAGCCCGAGGTGCTTCCAAGCTCGGCGGCAAGTCAAGCACCGTGCGGTCGCCCTCGGCGATGCCCGCACCTGCAGCTGCTCCGGCCACCGAAACCGCGCAAGCCCTGCGCGTGGTGCTTGGCCTCACCGTGCTGGCGATCCTGCCGGCCTTGCTGGTCTGCCTGACAAGCTTTTTGCGCATCATTGTCGTGCTGTCGATGCTTCGTCATGCCATCGGCATGAACGAGACGCCGCCCAACACGGTCCTGATCGGCCTTGCCCTTTTCCTGACCCTGTTCACCATGTCGCCGGTGCTGCAGAAGGTCAATCAGGAAGCGTTTGAGCCTTTCATGGCGGGCAAGCTTTCGATGGAGGACGGATATGGAAAGGGCATTGCACCGCTGCGCGATTTCATGGTCCGGCAAACGCGTGAGGCTGACCTGGCGTTGATGGTCGAGTTGTCCAAGGCGCCGGTACCCAAGTCGATGGACGACATCAGCAACGTGCAACTCATCCCCTCGTTCATGCTCTCGGAGCTGCGCGCTGCGTTTCAGATCGGGTTCGTGATCTTCCTGCCGTTCCTGCTCATCGATCTGATCGTCTCTAGCGTTCTCATGGCGCTTGGAATGATGATGATGCCGCCGACCACCATCGCGCTGCCGCTGAAGGTCCTGATGTTCATCCTCGTCGATGGCTGGAGCCTCGTGCTCAAGGCACTCGTTGGCAGCTTTCACTGAGCAACCGGGTGCGCAGGCATGTCCCGTCTAAGCTCCTCCCCGGCGACGCCTCCTGTTGGGCCGTTGTTCGGTGCCAAGATCGAGGAAGACGGCGTCGAGGCGACAGCGGCGGGAAGTTCAGAACTCCAGGACACCCTCTGGCGCCGCTGGCGTGAAGCCGGTGACGAAGCCGCACGAGCCCAGTTGATCGAGCAGCATCTGCCGTACGCACGCATGATGGCGGCCACCGTCTATGGGCGGCGTACCCACAACGACATCGAATTTTCGGACTACCTGCAACTGGCACGCATCGGACTGATCGAGGCGGTGGATCGCTTCGATCCTGCGCAGGGGGCCCAGTTCAAGACTTTCGCGGCCAAGCGGGTACAGGGCGCCATCCTCAATGGTCTGCCGCGGTTGACCGAGAAGAACCAGCAGATCAGCACCATGATGCGCCTGCGTCACGAGCGGCTTGAGGCGGTGAAGGAGGCGGCATCCGAGGAGATCACTCACGATAGCGAAAGCATTCCAGGCGAGCCGGCGCCGCCGCGCGACGCGGACAAGTTGTTTCGCTATCTGGCAGAGGTCGGTATCGGGATCGCGCTCGGTGTCCTGCTCGAGGACACCGGCATGGTGGATGCCGAGGCCTTCGGCAGCGATGACCATTCCCCTTCTCCGGAGATCAGCTATTTCCGAAAATCGGAGATCCATCAGCTGCGTACGGTCTTACGCGGCCTCGTGGATCAATTGAATGACCGGCAGAAGACTGTGATCCGCTATCACTACCTGCAAGAGATTTCGTTCAGCGAGATCGCGGCGTCCATGAACCTCACGCGAGGGCGGGTATCCCAGTTGCATCGGGAGGGGCTGTCCCGATTGCGTGAGCTGCTCGGCAAAGACGCGCGCTGCGACGTGTCGTGGTGACCCCCTGTGTCAAGAAACCCAACTCTTACTTCTCTCTCATGACTGACTCGACTGCATCTTCCCATCCCAGGGTGATTTCGCACAACGATGCCCGGCTGACGGCGGCGCTTCAGCGCCTGGATCGGCTCGAGGGCTTTCTTCGGGAAGATCCCTCGAACGATCTCTTGTTGATCGACGCATTCGAGACGGCGCTGTTGTGCGGTGAGTGGGAGCGCGCTCGTGCTCACTTGCAAAGCGGACAAGCCCACAGTCCCGAGCCGCTCGCCTGGCGTCTGCGCGAAGGCGACGTCTGGCTTGCACAACAACGCTATGAGGAAGCGCTGGGTGTTCTCGAGGCATTGCAGAAGGCGCCTCAGCCGCCTGCTGGATTTGCCGAGGTTCTGCTGCACAACCTGGCCTTCATCGAATTCCGTCGTGGTCGTCTTGCGGACTGCGTAAATCGTCTGGCCTCCACGCTCGAAGCGCCAGCCGTGTCCGATATTGATACCGTTTCTCCGCCAGCGACGCGTGCACTGCAGCAGCTTTGGCTGCGAGCGATGCATCACGATGGTCAGTTGGATCGGGCGTTGGCCTGGACGCGCGCCGCAGAACAGCGGCGCGCGCTGGATGCTCAGGCGGCTGGGGTGGCCAGCCTGATCGCGATCGATGCGTCGGATTTCACGGCAGCGCAGCGGTGGTCCAGTGCCAGTCTCTCGAGCGGCGCGTCCGCAGATCATCCAGTGGAAGCGTTGATCGCTCAGGCGTCGCTGGCGCTTGCTGCGCGGGATGCAACGCTGGCTGCCCGATTGGCGGATGTCGCATTGCAACGCCAGCCCGGGGACGGCAGGGCATGGTCGACACGCGGCTTTGCGGCGCTGCTGGCTGGCGACCTTGCCGCTGCCCGCGACGCCTTCGAACGGGCGGTGACCGCGATGGCGAGCCACATCGGGACCTGGCACGGCCTGGGATGGACACAGATCTTGCAGGGTGACCTGGCCGGTGCGCGCATGAGCTTCGACGCCGCTCTCGCGTTGGATCGGAACTTCGCGGAGAGCCATGGCGGCCTGGCCGTTGTGCTTGCCATGCAGTCGTCGACGCAGGAAGCCCAGTCGCATGCAGAGCTTGCCTTGCGACTCGACAGGAGCAATCTGTCGGGCAGATATGCACAAGCCTTGCTCAGTGGCGAAGTGAAGGATGCCAACGATGTGCAGCGTCTGGCGCGGCGATTATTCGGGGGGCGGGCGGGACCGCTAGGGGGCGACATGGCCGATTTGTTTCAGCCTCCCGTCGACGGAGCCGGTTGAAGAACGAGGGCGTGCGCGCCTCCGGTGTCAGCGGCTCGGCTTGTGCGCTTCGGCGTTTGGCCGGGGTGACCCGGCTTCGGCCAACAGAAGGTTGCCTGCTTCGTGCAAAGCCGTGCTTAGTTCGGTATCGCCTTCCATGCGCTGAAGCACTGCATCGACCATTTGCTCGAAACCCTTGTCGTCCAACCGGTCGCGACCGAACTCCTGCGTCAGAACGGATTCCAGAAAGATCCGAAAGGCCTTCTTCTGCCGCTGCGGGTCGTTGGGCGACAAAGCCCGAACGCGCAGCGCCACCATCTGACGGATCTGGGCGTCTGCGTTGCTTTCGTCGCTGCTGCCGCGTTCGCTTCTGGCGGGTGCCGAACCTTCATTCCCACCGGGCGGTGCCTGGAGATCCTGTCGCTCAGGGCCTTGTCCCGAGAGTCGATGCCGGCTCTGGGCCTTGAACTGTGCAGCGAATTGGGCGCGAATCAGCGCCGCCAGCTGAGTGGAGGGATCGATCATGAGCTGATGTGTCGGCGCAGCCGCTCCGACGCTGGAGATTCATTCCGAACCATCAATGTGCAGGCCCTTGCTGCTGGTAGTTGGCCAGCAACACGTGGTTGTCGGTGCTGTCGGTGGGACGGTCTTGGTCGTCCGCAGCCGTGTGCGTTGAGCTCAAAGCCTTGATGCCTGCGATGACCTTCTCGATGTCCGCCGACAGTGCATCGTTCGTGGTGTTGAGCACCAAGCCCTTCTGGTAGTGCTGCAAGGCTTCGTCGAAACGGTCTTGCGCCAAGGCTGCGAACCCGTTCACGAAATGCGGCAGGGGGTCTGTATCCGGTAGCCCCAGCAACGGCTGCCAGGTGATGAGCGCCGTGGCGGCTCGTCCCGAACTGAACTGCAGCAGGCCCAATTGATATCGGGCCATCGCGAAGCCGGGTGCTAGCAGGGTTGCGTTGGCGAATGCCGCTTCGGCCAGTTCCATCTGGCCAAGCGTGGCCAGTTCAGCGCCAAGCAGGAACTGCGGAAGGCTCGAACCTGGATCGGCCGCACTTGCCTTTTGGAACAGGTCGATGGCCTGAACACCGTCGTTGGCTTGGCTTGCGGCGATGCCTTGAGACATCAGCGTGTCGAAGGAGGTCGGCTCGGGTTGTTTCATGATTCGATGGCTGAAGAAGCTGACGCTCAAAGAGCAGTCGAACGGATGCCTGCAAGGTATCCGCCGTTACGCATTGTCGTACTGAGTGGTGTAGCGAACCATCTATCGGATTGCCGCACCCACTCCGAATCGACTGCGTCGTTGGTCAATCTATCCGCTGCAATCCGAAGGTGTTAAGGAAAAGTCGACCTTTCTGGAGGGGATTGAAGCCATTGCTAAACGAATGGCGGGGCGTCTGGATGAGTTGTCCAGAACCGTAGGTCCTCCCATAGTGGGTTGGCCCAGCCTCAGGGGTCTCCTGTAGCGGCTGCCGTTTGGCGGTTCACCGGAAACTTCGAGGCAGTGAAATGGTTGCAATCGTCAGCGGTAACAGTCTGGGCCTGAGCCTGAGTTCCTTGGCTACGCTGGGCCAACGTGGCCAGCTGGGCACCGCAGGGCAGGGCCGAAGCGGCGAGCAGTCCTTTGTCAACATCGCCAACGGCAACCTCGTGCTGCAGGGGCGTGACGATGTCCTCATGGGCCGCGGACTCGACATCCAGGCCGTACGCACCTACAACAGCCAGGGCCTGCTCAGCGACGACAACGGCGACAACTGGAGCGTAGGGGCCTTTGGCCAGAAGGTTGTGCTGACGTCCGGCACAGCGGGAGCGGCCGGAAGCACCCTCACGCGCACCGATCGCGACGGGGCCGAGGCGGTCTACACCTGGGACGCGGCCCGCAGCCGCTACGTCAGCCCTGACGGCGCGGGGGCCTTCGACACCATTGCCTACGACAGTGGTGCCTCCCAATTCGTCTGGACCGACGGCGAAACCGGCCGCATCGAGCGCTACCAGTCCAGCGGTGCGGGTCGCCTGGTCTCCGTCACCGACACCGACGGCAACACCATCAGCTACGCCTACAACGGCAACGGGACCGTGCAGTCCGTCACCGACGCCAATGGGGATGTCAGCTACTACGACTACAGCGGTACCAATCTGACCCAGATCCGCACTGTCTCTGGCGGCGTCACGACCACCACCGTGCACTATGCCTATGACAACCGGGATCGCCTGTTCAGGGTCACCGTCGATCTCTCGCCCGACGACAACTCTGTCTCGGGCAACGACGTCTACGTCACCACCTACACCTACGACGGCAACAGCCAGCGCGTGGCCAGCGTCACGCAAAGCGATGGCACCGCGCTGAGCTTCACCTACGTCCAGGTGGGCGGCACCTACAAGGTCGCCACCGTCACCGATGCTCTGGGCGGCATCACCCGCTTTGGCTACGACAGCGCTCAGAACACCACCACCGTCACCGATCCGCTGGGCGCCCAGTCGGTCTACCTGTACGACGCCCAGGGCCAGCTCACCCAGGTGCGCAGCGGCGTCACCGCCGGCAACGCCAACGGCCTGAGCCAGATCAGCTACGCCTACGACGCCTTGGGCAACGTCACTCTCGTGACCGATGGCGAGGGCCACAAGGTCGCGCTGCAGTACGACGACCACGGCAACCTGACCCGCGAAGTCGACTCGGCCGGCGACACCCGGGTGCGCACCTACAACGGTGCCAACCAACTGCTGACCGACACCATCTACGCCGATGCGGCCGTAGGTGACCGGGGTGCGTTCAACAAGGACGCCGCGCTGCCCGAAACCGCACGCTATGTCTATGCGGCGGGCAATGCCAATCGGCTGCTCTTTGCGATCACGCCGCAGGGCAACGTCACCGAGTACCGCTACGACGCCTACGGCCAGCGCACCCGTGTCATCGAATACGCCGGTGAAGCCTACGACATGACGGCTCTGGCCATCACCGATGTGCCGACCGAGGCACAACTGAACACTTGGGCTGCAGGCCGAGTTCTCACGCGCACCCAACTCACCGAGTTGGTCTATGACGCGCGAGGCCAACTGAGCAGCAGCACCACCTACGCGTCGACCGCGGCCAACGGAAGCGGCGTGGCCGGCACCGCGGCCACCACCCAGTACATCTACGACCAGAGGGGGCTGTTGCTGCAGAAGATCGAGCCAGCAACGACAGCTGGGGGTCCCACCGCCCTCACCACCTACACCTATGACGGCCTGGGCCGAGTTCTCAGCATCAGTGCGCCGTCGCTGGACGGCGGTGCCACGCCTAACACCACGATCACCAGCTACGACGACACCAACGGCAAGACCAGCGTGACCATCGCCAGCGGGCTGGTCACCGTCTCGGCCTACGACAAGGCCGGGCGCCTCGTGAGCGTGACCCAGCAAAGCGCCGGCACCGGCGTGCTGGGCGCCACCATCTATGCCTACGACAAGGACGGCAACCTGCTGATGACGCAGGATCCGACGGGCGTGCGCAAGTGGATGCTGTACGACGAGGCGGGGCGCAAGATTGCCGACATCGATGCCACTGGTGCGGTGATCGAGTACGTCTACAACGCCAACGGGCAGTTGCGAGAAACCATCGCATATGCGACCAAGATCAGCACGGCAAATCTGGTCGATGGCACGGGCAAGCCGACCACGGCATGGAGCGCCACGAACACGGCCACCAGCCTGGATGCGCTTCGGCCTGCGGGGGCGCCCCAGGACCAGAAGGTCTGGCGCTTCTACGACACGGCCAATCGGCTCACCTGGCAGGTGGATGCGCTGGGCTATGTGACGCAGACCACCTATGACGGGGCCTCGCGCATCCTGAGCGTGACGCAACTGGCCAATCCGATCGATGTCAGTCAGTTGGGCAATGGGGCCAACATCGAGTTGCTTGTGAATCCGGCGACCGTGGGTGGAGTCTCACTTGGCGTGAGTGCGGGACTCAATCCGTTGGGCTCGGCGGTGACGCTCACGGCCACTATCGATGGAACGAATCCCGGCGGGATGGTGACCTTCTTCAATGGTGAGACGGTCATCGGCAGTGCGATGGTGGTCAACGGCAAGGCCACGCTGGTCACGAGCGAGTTGCCGGTTGGAGTGAATGGCATTCGTGCGGCCTACTCAGGCGATGTGATCAGGCCGGCGAGTATGTCGGCAGTTGTTTCAAAGACGATCACCGGTGCCACCACGAATGCAGCGCTGAGCTTCTCACCAAATCCTGCGAGCTATGGGCGACCGCTCACCATCTCCGTCGCGTTGACTACGGCGCAGCCGCCAAACTTGGCTGCCGCTACGGGGGAGGTAAAGTTCTATAACGGAACAACGCTGATCGGCGTGGCCTCGGTCGTCAATGGGCTTGCTCTCTTGACACTCGACACCTTGCCGGTGGGGAGTGTGAGCGTGCGTGCGGAGTATGGCGGCGACGCTTTGCATGCGAACTCGGTCACAACGCAGGCACTGCAGGTTCTTCCGGCTCCTACGACTACCACGTTGCAAGTCGATGCAGTCGGCACGTCCAGCAACCTGATCGCGAGGGTGAGCACTGCGCCGGGTCCAGTGCTTGCTCTTGGCGGAACAGTCACGTTCTACAACGGGGCGACTGTCTTAGGTACTGCGTCGGTCGTAGATGGTATCGCCACCCTGTTGTTTGCAGGAGTCGGAGCGGCAAGCTCCTTTCGCGCTGTCTACAGCGGAGATGCGGTAAGCGCTACGAGTCGCACGCCTGATGGAGCGCGCTCTGAGACGGAAGTGACGTTGGCGGCGTCTGCATCGAGCGGGACGCAGGACGACACGATCGTATTGACGGCGCAGATCGCGGGCGCCGGTGCGAGTGGCGTGGTTACGTTCTTCAACGGCAAGACCGTGCTGGGCATGGCCTCGGTCGTCAATGGAACAGCGGTGCTCTCGGTCAACAACCTGCCGGTGGGTCTTAATTCGATCCAGGCCACCTACTCGGGAGACAAGCAGAACCTTGGCAGCGTGACCACGCAAATGGTCTCTGTCAACGTGACGGCGGGTAGCGGCACCGTTCCACCGCTGAACACGACGGGCACGACTCGACCGCTAGTCGACGTCTACGGCGGGACTGCACAGTACGGTCAGGTGGCAGGGGTGTACACCGTCATTCATGGCTACTTGAGTGTAGGAACACTGAACTACTTTGCCGGTGATCAGTTGGTTGGCAGTGTGAATCTTGCCGAGGGCGGTCGGGACTCTTGGTTCCACGCGCAAATTACAGGCATCCCGATGGGCACGCACGAGATGACTGTGGTGTATTCGGGCAGCGCCGACTATGCAAGCGTCAGCTACAAATCACCGGTGACCAACCCATTGGTTGTCGAGCGGGCTCCCATTTCTGTCGGCCTTACGTCCGCTCGGCCCCAAGCGGTGGTGGGTGCCCCACTGACACTTACAGCAACGGTGAAGCACACAACCAATGGTTCGACAGCGCCTGAACCTACTGGAACTGTCACTTTCTACAGCGGCACAACGGTCATTGGGACGGCCGCGATTGTCAACGGCGTGGCAACCCTGGTCACCAGCAGCCTTCCCCTGGGGGCGTCCTACATCAGCGCAAGCTATGCAGGAGATTCCAGCAACGCACCGGCAACCTTTTCATCGTCGTTGTTGCAGCAGATAAACCAATCAGTGGCTGCAATTGGAACGACTGTGAAGTTGGAAGTTTCACAAGAGCCTTCACGCTTCGGATCAGCCGTGCAACTCACGGCTGCCGTCCGTTCGATTTCCAGTGAAGCCTTGAACCCGATTCAAGGAACTGTGGATTTCTACAACGGCACGGTTTATCTGGGGAGGGGAACGGTCGTCAATGGTCAGGCAAGTCTGTCCGTTGGCAGCCTGCCACTGGGAGGCTCCAACCTCAACGCAATCTATTCAGGCGACTCGAGTGGCAATGCCTCAAGTGTTTCGCCTGGTCTGGCGCACCAGACGCTGAACACCATATCCACTTTGGCGCTGACAGCATCCGCGTCGAGTGCGACGCAAGATGAAACAATTCAATTGACGGCGCAGATTGCGGGCGCTGATGCCAGTGGCGTGGTGACGTTCTTGAGCGGCAAGACCGTGCTGGGAACGGCCTTTGTCGTCAATGGAACGGCGGTGCTCTCGGTCAACAACCTACCTGTGGGCCTCAATTCGATCCAGGCCACCTATTCGGGGGACAAGAAAAACTACGGCAGCGTGACCACGCAAGTAGTCTCCGTCAACGTGACTGCGGGCAGCGGTACCGTTCCACCGCTGAACACGACGGGCACGAGTCGGCCACTGATCGATGTCTACGGCGGGACTGCGCAGTACGGCCAGGTGGCGGGGGTGTACACCGTCATCCACGGTTACCTGAGCGTGGGCACGCTGAGCTACTTTGCCGGTGACCAGTTGATTGGCAGCGTGAACCTTGCCGAGGGCGGTAGGGACTCTTGGTTTCACGCGCAAATCACAGGTATCCCGATGGGCACGCACGAGCTGACATTGGTGTATTCGGGCAGCGCCGACTATGCAAGCGTCAGCTACAAGTCGCCGGTGAACAACCCATTGGTTGTCGAGCGGGCTCCCATTTCCGTTGGTCTGACGTCCGCGCGGCCTCAAGCGGTTGTGGGGGCACCACTTGCGCTAACGGCAACGGTGAAGCACGCCACCAACGGTTCAACTGCGCCTGATCCCACAGGGACCGTGACCTTCTACAGCGGTACAACGGTCATTGGGACAGCCACGATTGTCAATGGTGTGGCAACTCTGGTCACCAGCAGTCTTCCCCTGGGGACTGCAAACATTACCGCGAAATACGAAGGGGACGGCAGCAATGCGGTGAGTACATCTGGTGCCCTTGCCCAGCAGGTTGTGGCCGCACCTCTGGCGAGCTCGGTTTCACTGGTGATGTCACCGGCCAATCCGGTGTATGGATCACCGCTGGTCCTCACGGCGACGGGGTCGGGCCAAGGGCGTCCAGAGAACGGCACCGTGAGCTTCTATGACGGTGCCGTGCTATTGGGTACAGCGTCATTGGTGGCAGGAAAAGCCACCTTGAGTGTCAATGATCTAGAGGTCGGATCACACACCATCAAGGCAGTCTATTCCGGCGACGCCAACAACGTCACTTCTCAGACCACAGGTGGTGTCACGATAGGCAAGGCGTCTTCGACGCTGACCAACTTGTCGCCAACTTCGGTTGCCAAGGATGGTTCGCTGTCAGTTCGGATTAATGGCCCTCAGCCTACCGGTCTGATCAGCTTCTACGACGGTGTTCGGCTATTGGGAGCTGCACAGATTGTTGACGGCGTGGCGACCTTGTCCGGTGTGTCACTGCCTCCAGGCACGCACACTTTCATGGCTGCCTACAGTGGCGATGCGCACAACACCGATAGCGAGGTCAGCTTCACCCAAGTCGTTGAAGGCCCTGCGGTTAATACCATCTTGGTCAATCTCGATAATGCGCAGGATCGCACCGTCACTCGCTTGTACAACCGCGATGGGCAGCTTCAGGGCACGGTGGATGCCGAGGGTTACCTCACAGAATACAAGTACAACGCGGCGGGCGAGCAAATCGAAACGCTGGCCTACTACAACCGCGCGGCCACCTTCAACAGCGCTGCCAATCGCATCGCTGCAATCGCCATCGCACGCGCCAGCTACAACCTGGCTGGCTTGCGACCGCAGCGGTGGTACGACCGGGACGCTCAAAGCTACAACTTCTATGATGCCAGGGGCAGATTGGTTGGGCAGGTCGATAACGAGGGGTACCTCACCGAAACGGTGTACGACTCGCGCGGAAACGTCACACAGTCCATTCGCTATGCGGGTCGAGCAGGCGCCGTATCCGCCTCTTCCACACTGGACAGCATCCGCCCTGGGTTGATTCCGCCCCAGGATCAGAAGGTGTTCCAAACCTGGAGCAATGCGAATCAACTCCTGACTCGCACCAACGCAGAAGGAACGGTCACCCAGTTTTCCTACAACAGCGTGGGGCAGCTCGTGCAGACCGTCACTGCCCTGGGCACAGCGGACGAACGAACCAATCGGGTGCGCTACGACATCCAGGGGCGCCTCATCGGTGAACTGGATGGCCGCGGTAGTGACGCTGTAGCCTTGAACGACCCGCTGGTACTGTGGGCGGCCAACGGCACCACTCACACCTACGACACAGCAGGTCGACGCACCAGCACCACCGACGCCAACGGCCGCCGCACTCTATTCTTCTATGACCCCATCGGACGATTGACGTACACCGTCAACGCTCTGGGTGAAGTCACTGAGAGCAAGTACAACGTCCTTGGCCAACTCGATGAGCAGATCGTCTACGGGTCTCGCATCGATGTCGAGGCTCTAGGCAACCTCACCCCCGGCGGCCTGAACTCGGATACCTTGGCCAGTCAGCTCGGTGTCGTGGCGGATGCAACCAAGGACACCCATGTCCTTCATGCCTACAACGCCACGGGTACCGTGGCCAGCACCACGGATGCACTGGGCAGTGCCACCAGCTATTCCTACAACGCCTTCCGAGAGGCCATCGCGAGCAGCCATGCGCTCAAGAGCGGTTATGTCGTCACCGATACCGCCAGCTACGACCGTCGGGGCCTGAAGACCAAGAGTATCAGCGACACGGCGAGCCTTGCCATCACCCAGAGCCAGACGTATGACGCCTTTGGCCGCATCTCCGACAGCTTCGATGGCAACAACAACCGAACCCAAACGACCTACGATCGACAGGGTCGTGTGGCTAGCGTCACCGATGCGCTCAATGGCCAACATATCACCCAATATGACGCCTTCGGTCGTGTGATCTGGACGCGTGACGCGATTGGGCATTGGACCAACTACAGCTACAACCAGGTCAACCGAAGCATCACCGTGACGACCCCGGAGGGCGTGACGGTGACAACGGTTCATACGCGCCAGGGCCAGACCCAGAGCGTGACCGACGGCCGCGGAAACACCACGAGCTACAGCTATGACAAGAGCGGCAACCTCACCGGAAGCAGCGCGCCGTTGAGCGTCACGTCCGCCGCAACCTACGACAAGACCGGCCTGCGCTTGACCAGCACCGATGCGAACGGGGTTGTCACCAACTACACCTACGATGCGGTCAACCGCCTGCTGACCCGCACACTGGACCCCACTGGCCAGAACTTCACCACGGCCTACGCATACGACGCCAAGGGCCAGGCCATCAGCGTCACTGATCCGCGTGGAACGGTGACCACCACCGAGTTTGATCTTGCGGGTCAGACCGTGCGCCAGGTGGTCGACCCTTCGGGCTTGAATCTTGCCACCAGCTATACCCACGACACCACAGGTCAGCTGCTCACGGTCACCGACCCGAAGGGCAACGTCACCGCGTACACCTACGACGGTGCCGGTCGGCGCATCAAGGAACAGATCGACCCCGCAGGGTTGAACCTCACGCGCAGCTACGAGTACGACGCCGCCGGCAACGTGACGCGGTCTATCGATGGCAACAACAATGCCACGCGCTACGCCTACGATGCCAACAACCGTCTGGTCTACACGCTCGATGCGTTGGGCAATCTCTCGAGGCAGGAATACGACGCAGAGGGTAGGGTAGTTCGCCGCACCACGTATGCATCGCCGATCATCACCGCTGGCCTGAGCAATGCGCCCACGGTCGCGCAGATCCAGGCAAAGGTCGTGCTCAGTGCGGGCTCCGACATCATCGAAAGCCGCCGCTACGATCGTGATGGACGACTGCGCTTCAGCGTGGACGGTACCGGTGCTGTCGTCGAGTACAAATACGACAAGGCCAACAATGTCATCGAGACGCGGGCTTATGCCACTCGCATCAACCTGACGAGCTGGAACATCGCCAGCGATCCGCCCGTCACTGTGGATGCAGCGCGCGACGAGCGCGTGCGCACCGTCTACGACGCCCTCAACAGGGCGGCCTGGAAGGTCGATGGTTCGGGAGGTGTGGTTCAGTACTTCTACGACACGAACGGTAACGTCACCGAATCGCGTGCCTATGCGACGGCACTGACCAGTGCTGCATTCGGCAGCTGGAACGGCACGTCAGCCCCCCCGGTGGTCGCCGATCCGACCCGCGATCAGCGCATCCGCACCGTCTACGACACTGCTGGCCGTGCGACCTGGAGCATTGACGCCCTGGGCAATGCCGCCCAGTTCGCCTACGACGCCAATGGCAACGTCGTCAGCAAACGCAGCTACGCCACACCACTCACGACAGCCGCGCTGGCGGCCTGGAATGGCAGCACGGCACCTACCGTTGTCGCCGACGATGCCCATGATCTGCGTGTGCGTAACGTCTATGACGCGGCCAACCGACTGACCTGGAGCGTGGATGGCATCGGCGCCGTCCGCAAGACCGAGTACGACGCCAACGGCAATGTCACGCGCCTGATCCAGTACGCCACGCCCGTTGCGGAAGGCGCCGATCCGGCCAGTGCTGCTACAAGCAACGCCGACCGCATCACGGAATGGGTGTACGACGGGGCCAACCGCAAGGCCTTCCAGCTGGATCGCATCGATCGTGTCACATCTCCTTCGCTGAGTTTCGCCGAAGGCATGGGGCCCTTGCGGGCGCTGCAAGGCTGGCGCTACGACGGCAATGGGAACGTCACCAGCCACACCCGCTACCTCTTCCCCGTGCTCTCCGCTGGGCCGCTCACCTACGAGGCGTTGGCTAATTCTTCTGTGACCTCGGTGGACGACCAGACCACCCGCATGGCCTACGATGCCGCGGGACGACTGTCGTATCAGGTGGATGGCACAGGAGCCGTCACAGGCTTTACCTACGACGGCACCGGCAGCCTCACGCGGCAAGTGCAATACGCCACCCGTATCACCAACGCCTCGCTGCCCAGCAGCGTTGCAGCCAGCGGCACCGACCGCATCACCGTGTTTGCACACGACAGTGTGGGCAGGCGCACCTTCACGGTCGACGCCCTGGGCGGTGTGACACGCGCCATCTACGACGCTTTTGGCAACGTCACCCAGCAGGTCGGGTACGCGAATCTCATCGCAAAGCCCGGACCGACCACGACCTACACCGAGGCCCAGCTTCAAAGTCTATCTTCGGTGCCGCCTGCTTCGGCGATGCTCAAGCCAGGGCAGTCATTGGTGCCAGGGCAAGTCCTCACGTCGGCAAACGGGCGCTATCAGCTGTCGTTCTCGGGCGGATACTTGCGATTTCAAGATCTTCAAGTACCTGGAGGAGGACATTCTTTCACCGGGGATCGGCTTGCCTTCGACAGCGAGGGGCGTTTGCTCCTTTATGCGGGCAACAACGTCGCGACCAACTTCGGGCCGGGGCTGGCCTATCTTGTGGTTCAAGATGATGGATATCTTGCGTTCTACAACAGCCAGGGAGTTCCATCATCCGTTTACGGTGTAAGCGGCGGAAGTTTCAGCCCAGCCTTTTTGGGGGACCCTGGGAACGACCGCATCCAGCGCTTCGCCTACGACCTGGCCAACCGCCAGGTCTTCGCCGTCGACGCCCAAGGTGGAACCACCGAATCCGTCTATGACGGCCTGGGCCAGACCACCGAGAGCCGCCAGTACGCGAAGGCGATCAGTGCGACCGGTCTGAGCACCACCGCCAGCGTGGGCGACATCCGCGCGCGCATAACAGCGGACGTCGCCAACGACCGCATCTCGCGCCAAGTCTTCGACGCAGCCGGTCGGGTGATCTACGGCATCGACGCCTTGGGCTTCGTCACCAAGACAAACTACGACGGCCTGGACCAGGTGCAAGGCATCCTGCAGTACGCGCTGTCCATCCCCTTGGGAACGGCCAACACGGCCGCGGCGATTGCTGCGGCCGTCGTTCTCTCTCCGGACGACCGCAGCAAGAGCTTGGTGTACGACGCGGCCGGGCGCGTCCTTAGTGCCGACACCATGGGCCTCACGGAATCGTGGACCTACGACGTGCTGGGCAACAAGACCAGCTACACCAATGCCAAGCAGGCCGTGTGGACCTATGCCTACGACCGCAGTGGCCGCATGGTGCAGGAGACATCGCCCCAGGTCGAGCTCACGGCCGTCGTCCCTGGAGGAGACGGTCGCTTGCAAGTCGACGCGGCCCACAGTGGCGCGGGCAGCGTCGTCACCCGAATCGAGTACGACCCCTTTGGCAACCTCTACAGACGCACGGAGGCGGTGGGCCGCCCTGAAGAGCGCACCACCGCCTACGTGTACGACCAGGTCGGTCGCCAGATCAAGGTCATCTATCCGCCCGTGGGCGTGTACACCCCCTCGGGCGACACTTTCGCAGTCGATGGCGTCGACAGCCGCCACGACACCGTCCAGACGCTCTACACCGAGACCACCTACGACGCCCTGGGCAACGCCATTGCCAACCGCGACATCGGCGGCAATCGCAGCTACAAGACCTACGACCTCGTCGGCCGCGTGGCCTACGAAGTGGACGCACTGGGCTTCGCCACGGGCTATCAGCGCAACGCCTTCGGTGATGCCACCATCCTGACCCGCTACAGCGCAAGCACCGGCCTGACGACTGCTGGGCCAGCAAGCCTGAGCACGACCCAGGTTCAAGGCGCCATCAATGCCCTGGATGACAACAACCGGAAGATCCTGACCGACTATGACCGCCTGGGACGGGCGATCCAGATCAAGGAACCCACGGTCAGTGTGTATGACAGCAGTCAGACGACAGGTACACCGTACATGGAGGGTGGCAAGACCACCCGCAACACCTACAACACCTTCGGTGAACTCACCCAGGTCGCACAGCAAAAGGACGCCAGCACCTGGACCCTGAGCACCAACTTCTACGACCGCCGCGGCAAGCAGGTGGCCAGCGTCGACGCACTGGGCTACCTGACCACCCAGAATTTCGACATGGCGGGCAACGTCACTATGCGCATCGAGTATGCGAAGGCGGTGAGTTGGACGGGAACCAGCAACCTTGCCGGCTGGACCGGTGCGGTCAACGCGGGCGGCACCCCGCCCACGCCCACGAACCTGGACGTCAACAACGACCGGCGCGTGGACACCGTCTACGACCGCTACAACCGCAAGGTCAGCGAGACGCGCAAGTACGTCGAATACAGCGAAGCGTCCAACGGCATCAGCACGCGCGGCGATCTGACCACCAGCTACGGCTATGACGCCGTGGGCAACCTCACCAGTACCACCGACGCCAAGGGCGCAGTCACCTACAGCTACTACGACGCGCTGGGGCGCGTCACCGCGGTGGCCGAACCCACCCGCACCAGCACAGAGACCGGCGCGGCCATCACGCCGCTGACCGTCTTCCGCCGCGATGCCCACGGCAACGTCGTGCTCAAGACCGAGTACGTCAACGGGGCCGATGCCAACGGCAATCCGCTCAGTCCCAACCCGACACCGTCCATCGTGTCGATTCCCAACCCGGAAGTCGCATTGCTCGAGGGGATGTTCTTCCTGGGCAACCCTGCCGCACCCATGTGGGGCAAGGAGAGCACGATCGGGTACATCGCCAGCGCGCCGTTTGCCGGCAGCAAGCTGCTGTACCGGGGCGTGAACACGGTGCTGAACAAGCACTACTTCACCACCGACGAAGCGGAGTGGCAGGCATGGCTGGCGATCCCGGCCTTCCAGGCCGAGGCACCGGTCGGGTACGTGGCCACGACGGCACAACCGGGCACCACCAAGCTGTATCGCCTGCAAGCGACCGATGGCAGCACGGACATCATCTTCACGACCAGCCTGGACGAGGCCAACGCCCTGGCCAGCGGCAGTCTGGGGCGGCCCTATGCGCTTCAGAACGACGAAATCTACGTCAGCACTAGCGCCCAGGGGCCCTTCGATAGCAAGCTGACCCGCTACTTCAGCGCGTACAACGTCGCGCCGATCACCTGGGGGCTGGATCACCTGTATGTGACGGAAACCATCCAAGCCGCGCTTGACCCGGTGCGCGATGCCGACCTCATTGCCCGCACCGACCGCACCAGCTTCGCCCAGTACGACGCACTGGGCCACACGGTGCAAAGCACCGACGCCATGGGCGTCAATCACTACAGCTCGTACAACAGCCAGGGCCTGATCGCCAAGGAGTGGCAGGGCGTCACCGACAACGCCGGCACCACGCGCACGCTGTTCCGCGCCTACCAATACGACGCGCTGGGCCAGCAGACCCATGTGCTTGACCCTGGCACCGCCACCGACAATCTGGACGCCACCAACGGCGGCGCCCAAACCAACGGGGTCTACGCCACCAATCCGAATGCCAGCGTGACCGTTGGCAGTTATGCGACTGGTGGGACCGAGAACAGCCCAGGCACGCAGGGTTCGAACGGTAAGCTCACGCTGACGCAGTTGGGTAACCTCGTCAAGTCCCCGGGCGGGGCCTTTCAGGTTCAGTTCGACTTCATTACTCCGGACCGTACGGTTGCTGGTGACGAGAGCACGCCCGGAACCACGGAGCCTGGCCACGCCGCAACCTTTGCGCAGACCTTCCTGCCCAGCGCGATCGGGGCTCCGGTGGAACTCGTTCCCAACGAGCCGATCGGCAGCGTCAACCAGATTCGCATCTTCCAACAGGACGGGGCAGGTAACTGGGTGCTGCTGTGGCAAGGCACGGCAGCGCAGGCGGATGGCCAAACCACCGTCAACACGGGAGCCGGCGCCGCCGGTCTCGTGGTCGACAGCGCCATGCAATACAACGCTTTTGGTGAACTGGTTGCCAAGAGCGTCAACGGCAAGGCTGGAGAGTACTTCGACTACGACAAAGCCGGACGCCTGTGGCGCACCAACGCGGGTGATGGCATCGACAAGATCGCTCTGTATGACCTGCAAGGGCGCCAGACGGCCGACGTTCGCAGCGCCGGCACGGGGCGCGGAGATATCAACCTGCGCAGCGTCGCCAATGCTGCGCAGGTGGCGCAGTTGTCGGATGTACGACGCACGGACACCGCCTACGACCTGCTCGGGCGGGTGGTGAGCACGTCCTTGCCGGAGCGCCAGGAACTGCAAGGCGGGGTCAGCGTGAGCACCGGTGCACTGGTCGGCGGCATTGCCGATCGAGCCGTCCACGGCGACGAAGGCTGGAGCGGCACCAACACCGTCAATCTTGGCTGGAACGTGCTGGGAGGCCTGGGAAGTGGTGACGTGAGCGTTCAGCTTTACTACATCCCTGTAGACGCTCAGGGCAACGAAGGGCCTGAACAGCTCAAGACGCAGATCCTCAATGCCATTGAAGGCAACGGAGGTGCAAGCTTCAGCTGGAGCCCTGCGGCCGACGAGGCCTACGGCGGTATCGGCCGCATCTCGCGTGTTGTGGTGGCCAAGAAGGATCTGCAGGCCAACTGGCAGACGCTCATCTCGCAAAACGGCGTGGGCTATGTCGGCCAGAGCCTGCAGGTGGACAGTCCGGATGATCCGAATGCCTCGCTCCAGGTGCAGTACCGCTTGGCCGGCAGCAATGGTGCCTGGAATGAGTTGGCGACCGTGAGATTCGGTGATTCGGCGCGCGGCGATCTGTCCGGGCTACCACTGGGCAGCTACGAGTACCAGGTCACCACCTACGCACCTGGACAGCCCAACCGGGTCACCTCCACAGGGACCTTCGACATCACGCCGCGTCCGCTGTCCACTTTCGGCGTGGCTGGTGTCAACGGAGGAGCGCAGACGCTCGAGTGGCAGGGCCCTGGGAGTGGGGATCTGCAGACCATCCGGGTGCGCGCCGTGGGCGGAGAGTGGAGCGGTCCGTGGGACATTACTCGAGCTGCCGGAAGCGACTGGAGCACCATCAATATCTCCGGCCTGGGAGCGGGGCAGTACGAATACGAGGTTCTGTGGACTCATCCCGGTGAAGCGGGGCCATACGCTCACGCCACGGGCCAGATCAACAAGGTCGCTGGCGTGCCGGGTACCCCTGAGATCCCTGCCCAAGGTCTGCCGCGCATTGACGGCCTGACAGTTGAATCTCGGCAGGAGGTGATCGGGAGCGATGAATCGACGGGCGATATCTACCAGACGGTCTACGTGGTGCGCTTGCCCCCGCCACCGCCGGGCTTGATCAGTGGTTTTGGTATGCGGCCACAGGGCACTGGGGTTCTGTTCTTGCCCCTCACGCTGCAACCTCGCGCGGACGGCTACTGGGAGGCGAACATCACCGGCCAACAGTTCCCGGCGGGTGTCTACGAGTACGCCTACGGCTTCTTCCCCGGCCCGGGTGCAACTGCGACCAGCCATGCCTTGGGCAACATGGTCATCGGCGGCGACGGCAGCGTCTCGATCACAGACACCACGCCAGCTTACGTTCCGGGCGTTCCAGGCACCCCCGACACGCCACCGCAATACGGTTGGAGCGCAACGGACAAGGGCCCGTACCCGATCAGCCAAGACCCGTTGCTGGGTGGCCGCGCTATCGGGCAGAGCGCAGGGCTGAACAATGCAGATCGCAACCTTCGTCCGAAGGTGCTGCAGAACGTCGACCGCTGGGGCAATGTGGTGAGCATCACCGATCCGCGTTCGCAGAGCTGGAAGACCACCTACAGCTACAACGCCAACAACCAGATGGTCTTGCAGGTTCAGACTGACGAGGATGGGAATCCCGGGGCTGATGCCGATGGCAACATCATCAATTCCGAAGCACCGGTCACACGGCTTTACTACGATGCCATGGGGCGCCAGGTGGCAGTGCGCGATGCCAATGACCACGTCAATGGCCAGGAGTGGGACGCAGGCGGCAACCTTGTACGCGAGCTGCATGCCGACGGCAATCTGGTCAGCACCGGCGTGGTCAGCCATGCCTACGATGCGTTCGGCAACAAGGTGCGCACCATCGACGCCATGGGCAACGGCACCTGGTTCCTCAACGACAAGCTCGATCGCCTGGTGCGCACCACGCACATGGCAACGGACATCTGGGGTTGGCCCACGCTTATTGGCCCGGCCGTGATTGGCACGGCGCAGATAACTGAGACAAACACCTGGGACCAGGCCGGTCGCAAGCTCAGTCAAACCAACGGTGCTGGGGAGAAGCTGCGCTACGACTATGACCTGCGCGGCAATCTGATTCGCACAACGCAGCCGCTGAACCAAGTCAGCCGCTCGGCCTACGATGCGCTCAATCGAAAGATACTCGAGGTGGATGCCAACGGCGCACTGTCCACCTGGAAGTACGACTACTTCGGCCAGCTGAAAGGGCATAGCGATATCGGCGGTGCCAACTACAGCTACAGCTATGACAACGCGCGTCAACTGATCGCACAGAGCAACACGCGAGGCCAAAATCTGGGCTACCAATACGACGCAGCGGGTCAATTGGTACGTATCAACGATGCGGGTGTGGGCAAGACCAGCAGCTACAGCTACGACTTGGCGGGCCGTCGCTTGCGGGAGACCCTGGTGCAGGGCGGTGTCACATACCAGGACAACCATATCGCCTACGACGCCTTGGGCCGCATGCGATGGATAGCCGACACGCGTGCTGACATCAGCATCGACTACGACAAGGTCGGCAACCGCACGCGGATCTACACGAAGCTGCGCGATCATTCGCTGAGCACCATGCTGGTCGAGAGTCCCGTGGAGGAAACTAGTGAGCGCTTCTTCCAGTACGACGAGATGAATCGCCAGACGGTGGTCGATGCGACCAACGTCAACGGCGCCCTGGGCACCGAGGGGCATCGCATCACCTATGACTACAACGGCAACCGACGCACAGACACGCGTGAGGGCATGCGCATCAAGGAGCAGGGTGAGGCCGGAAGCGGGCAATGGGTGGCTGAAGCGGGCGAGAGCGTCGAGGTCTACGACTATGACGGTCTGAACCGCCTGACGACCACCGTGCGCGATGGTGCGCTGGTCGAAGCGCGCGGATACGACGGTGCCAGTCGAGTGATCTCAAGTGCGCCAGGTGGCTTGGGGGTGGACTACATCAACCTGCATCGGCAATTGAGTCCGGTCACGGGCAACGATGCACTTCAAGCTCGTCAGAGCATGTACGACGCCAACGGGCGACTGATCCACCAAAAGACGACGGAGTACTTGGTGTCGGACAACGCGGTGAACTACACCTATGACGATGCCGGCAATGTGGTGAGTTACCTCGCGGCCGATACTGTGAGCGGCACCGGCACGTCCACGACCAATACAGTGGATCGAGCCGAAGGATATCGCACCGCCATGAGCTTCACCCAAGGCGCCACCGTCCAAGGGGGGCTGGGGTATGGCTACGACGTCAATGGGCATCTGAATTTCACTGGTGACCCTGGCCAGATGACGCTGCCGACGCTTCGTACACACAATTTCGTGAACGATGCCAACGGCAACGTCCTGTATGCGTACTACGCCTACGAGGGTACGCCGCAAACGCATGTGAATGGGCAGCGTCAGTTGGTGGTCAATGGCGAAGTGCTGGGCCGCTATGGCCTGCTGGCAGACGATCGTTTCGAAGGCACGCCGCTGGCGTCGAACGGACCGCTGTTCAGTGCGCAAAGCGACTTCAGTTTCGGCTACCAGCCGATCAACGGCAACTACCCTTCCGGCAGTCCGGGCAGCTATGCGGTAGGCACGGGCGACACGCTGCAGAGCATTGCCAAGGGAGCGTATGGGGATGCGGGTCTGTGGTACCTGATTGCGGACGCCAACGGCCTGAGCAGCAATGCGGATCTGCGCACGGGGCAAGTGCTGCGCATTCCGGCGACGACGAGCAACGCGAACAACGTCAGCACCTTCAAGCCCTACGACCCCAGCAAAATCGCCAATGACTCGCCCACGATGATGGCTCTGCCGCAGAGCCAGGATGGTGGCTGCGGGGCAGTGGGGCAGATCATCATGGTGGTGGTGGCTGTCGTGGTAACGATTTATACGGCAGGGGCCGCAGCCATGGCTTCGGGGGCTGTAACGGGGACCACTTCGGCGTTCGCTGCTGGAACCACTGTCCTAAGCGGCGGCGCGATTGCTGCTGGGGGCGCCACTTTGGGCGCAGCCGGATTTGGCGCTGCCGCCTTAGGCTCCGCGGTCGTCGGTGGCGCAGTGGGCTCAATTGTTAGTCAAGGCGTTGGTATTGCCATCGGTGCACAAGACGGCTTCAGTTGGAAGGGAGTGGCACTGAGCGCGATCGGCGCAGGAGTGAGTGCCGGGGTGGGGGCGGCTTTCGGGCCTGTGACTTCGACGGGCTTTGACAAGGCCCTTGCGCTGTCCGGGCGCGGCGCGCTTTCGAGCGCCATCACCCAAGGTATCTCGGTTGCTACCGGTTTGCAACGCAGCTTCAATTGGAGAGGTGTCGCAGCCTCCGCGGTTGGGGCGGGCGTCGGCTCCATAGTGAGCGACGTTGTAGCCCCTGTCTTCGGGAATGCACCGCTCGGTCAGTTCGCAACCCGCGCGACAAGCGGATTCGCGGCAGGCTTGACCGCTGCAGCCATGCGCGGCGGGCGTGTGAGTGTGACCCAAGTGGCTACGGATGCGTTTGGCAATGCGTTGGGAGACAGCATTGCGGCAGCTAGTGGGCAGCAGGCCGAAACTCAACGCGTAAAGGAAGTCCTTGACTCTATTGGTGCGCAATACAAGGTTGACGAGAACGGGAGCCTGCGCAGCGATGCGAATCGCATGACACTCGAGTATGTTCAAGCACTCGCCAAATCTGGGGCTTCGACTGAAGACTTCCAAAAGATTCTGACGAACCCGTCGATTCAGTCGGGTCTGGCAAAGCTCGATTACGGTACATCCGGCAGAACTGATGATGAGATCTTTACTGCTTCAAACAACTTCATTCGAGGTAGAACTGCCGCCGTTCAGGAAGCGGCCGAGGCGGCAACTTCCGAGTCTCTCGGCATCAATTCGGTCGCGACGCTGCCGAGCGTTACCGTTGTTGCGGATACTAGTGGTGAGCCCACAGTGGAAGCGAGGACTGGTCGCATACTCACGGGTGGGCTTGAGGTAGCTGACGGGCTACTCGACCTCTATAACGAGCATCCACGTTTAGCTGCTCTGGCATACACCGGAACCAAGGCGGTGGTTACCGGTGGGCCAGTGAAGTCCATTGTGATGGGCATTGGTCGCGCTGTAGCTAGCGACGCGATCAGTAGCGCAAGAGGGCAGCTTAGTAACTACTTGCAAGAATCCGTCTCGTCGTGGGTTACCGACTGGGCATCTGACCGCAATCTGCAGATTCAGATGCACATCGCTGGCAACGATCTGCAGCTCGGGCCTAGCGCTTTCGGTGCTGCCGCTGGACAGCTTGCAGGGATGATCGGTGACGCCATACTTGATGGTGGTGTCAAGTTATTTGCCGATCGGACCTCCAATGTTCGGAGCATTGTTCAGAGAGAAAGAGTAGAAACGGCAAATGGCTTCGGTGTGGGCCAAGGGCGTGCTGAGGCCCGCATGGGAATGGATGCGGGGGAGGGATTCAGGCACACAGCCACGATAGGTGGAGCAGGGGGTAACGGAAACACGGGCGTCAATTTGGAGCTCAAATACAAACGGGGTTGGACAGCGGAACAACGAGCGGATGCCGATATGAAGGTTAAATTTCTAAACGACAGCCCGCTTACTGAGACGTCTACAGCCACACGTTCTGGTACATCGGCCGCAGCTCGATACAGAAAAGAAGTGGGGCCTATTCCTCCAGGCAAAGACGTTGACCATAAGCAGGATTTGCAGCTCAATGGCGCGGATGATATCCGTGCCAATGGTTGGTTATTGGATAAGAGTGTTAATCGAAGTCTTGGGCCTCAAATTTATAATCAAACGAAAAGCCTCCCCTTGGGCACTCGAATTAATGATGTCACAATAAAGGACCGATGATGTACGAAATATTTTCCAAGGCTTTTTCCTCGGATTTATTGGAAATATCGCGACATGAAAAGAAAGCTCCTTCTTCGCAAAATTGGCAACTTGTTGAACTAATTTCTCAGCATGGCGGGAAGTCGTTCAATAATGGCCTTTATCGCGTTTTGCCATCGGATGATTTGAGCCGTTGGTGTTTGATTTTGGAGAATGCCTTTCCTCAATTCACAGGGAAAATCACACCTTTTTCGGTGGACTGGTTGGGCCGAGTCTTTGCGCTTGATGCTACGCGAGTAGTTGATGGCCAACCGGCGGTTGCAATGTTTGAGCCAGGCACTGCCGAAGTACTAGAGGTCCCATGCAATTTAGAAAACTTTCACGAAAGCGAGCTTATCGAATATCGAGAGGCTGCATTGGCGGAGAGCTTCTACGAGCAATGGCGGGCAAGCGGTGGCGCAGTTCCTAGTCTCGGGCAATGTATTGGGTACAAAAAACCACTGTTTCTTGGCGGTGCAGACACCGTGAGCAATTTGACGGTTTGGGATTTGGATGTTTATTGGGAGATCTTGACGCAATTGATTTCGAGGGTGAAAGGCTTGCCTGCTGGCTCAGCGATTGAGAACATCACTATTTCTTAAGTAGGGCACTGTTGTGCAACCCGAATTCTGGGCAAGTCTCTCCCTACCCCAGACACAGCCGTGTCACCCGCACAGTCTCAGGAGTTTTCTGCCTGGGGAACTTGTTGAGAATCCGGACCTGCAGTTCGGTCATGGTTTTATTCATTCCAGTTGTCGTGCGGTGCTTCGCCCGCGGTGGCTTGCTCATCGACCTAGCCTGCCCAAGATGGTGAGTAAAGCGGGAGCACTTCAGCGGAGCTACGCAACAGCACCGGGTGCACTAAACAAAGCTTGGATGGGGCGGATATACAAGAAGCGTGGTTTCACGCTCCGTCGTCAATCGCGTTCGTGTAGCGCGAAGTCGTTTGCTTTGGTCTAACTTCATGCGTTGCATGGCAAGAGGGAATAATCATGGGAATCATCCAGAAGTCAGGTCAGCTTTTTGTCGAAGGACAAGAAGCGTTCATTCGCGGGCGGGATGCCAAGAGGGATCAGGAAGAGGGGTGGTCGGTCACGGTCAGACCTTACCGCCCCAAGCCATCCGATGGCGCTCTGGCGGACCTCTGTCAAACAACCGACTGCACGCAGCCGACCTGTTTCCTGGCTGGCAATCGCGTGCTGATGGCCGACGGGTCGCACAAGAACATCGAGGAAGTGCAGGTCGGGGATCTCCTGATGACCATGGATGGACCCGACCGGGTTCGGGCCCTGGAGCGTCCTCTGCTCGGCATGTCGCGTAAAGTCATCGAGTTGCATGGCTTGGGCGACGAGTGCCTGATCATTTCTGACGAGCATCCGCTGTGGGTCAGCCGCAGAGCGGCGGACGGCAGCACTGTAGAGAGCTGGGGAACCTACAACATCAATCACTTGCTCTTCGAAATGCGCAACTCCATCGAGCCGCGGCTTCCTTCGGTACCAGTCCCGCTGAACATCGATCTGCCCGAGCAACTGGCACATGTTTCCGGTTGGGTTCATGCACGGCCAATCTATCACCACATGGATCCTTCGACGCAGTTGTACAACGTCGCCACGGAACGCAGTTGCAGCATCTTCGTCGAGGGCTTTGCTGCGTTCAGCCATGGATTGGGCGCATTGGTGCCGCAGGTGCCATGGCAAGGACTGGCAGAAGACGAAGGCGCGTCCCGTTTTGTGAGGCAAGTCAGCGAGACGCATGCTTGACAGGCGTGCAATGCGCGGGGCCTTCCTCCACGGTCGGAAGCGATAGTCGACCGATGCTCGCCAGGGCCTGCCTCATAAGAGGTGGGACCCTTGTCGCGCGGCTTCACGACCGTGAAGTCTCCATCAAGGCCCCTTCACGGTTCTTGCAGGCATTGTTCCGTTGGTGCGACGGCAACCGAACCATCGCTGAGATCGCGGTGCTGGCCGAAGCCAAATGGCCGGGCTCCCGATTCCATGAGTTTGTCCGGGCCATGCTCGAGTGCGGCGTTCTGGCCGATGCACGATTTGCATTGGTCGAGATGCTCGACGATGTTCGACGCCGTCGGGAAAACCTCGCATCGCCGCATGGAGCTGGCACGGTTTCGGCGCTTGACTCGAACGAGTGCTTGCCTACGCAAAGCCCGGCAGACATCTCTCTTGGCCCCTCACACAAGACGCATGCTCGAGCCGAGACTGGGGGCACTCCAAATGCCGATGCGCTTTGTGAAGTTCTCAAGGAGCTTCGTGCCGTCTCGAGCGGAATGGCAAGCACGAATGCTCAGCCGCTCCAGGCGGTAGTCTTGCTGCGCGACGCGGTCGAGGGTATTGGTCGTGCTGTCTATCACGTGATTTTTTCCGGGCAGAACGTTCTGTTGCGTTCCGCCGCCCCTTTGGATACGGGGAGGCTGTTGCGCGTGTCAGTCTCTCCGTACGCCGTTTCGCAATGCATGGGAGCGCTTGCCGTCCTTGCAGGAGGACGTTTGTCCTCTGAGCAAGCCACCTATCCGGCAGATCTGGCACTGGTAGCAGCTGGCGCCGCGATTGAACGCATGCGATCTCGCGCCGAGTGCTTGGAACTGCCTTGGCAATCCACTCCGGTTCAAGATGCCGATGATTTGCGCGCCATGTGCGGTGTCGAGCATGGTGCGCTCGCTGACATGATCCTGTTTGGAAAGACCCGCTCACTCTCTACCGAAGAGCGCTCGCCAGCGCGCAGCGGCATCGATCTGCGATGGATAGGTGCCAACACCGACTTGTTGGGCTACCACGTTGCGGAAGCCTGCGTGCATTCCGACAACAAGCTCGAACCAGGCTGGGGTCGATCAACTGACGCTCAACTGGCATGCGCGAAGGCTGTGTCCGAGGCCGTCGAGCGACACGCGTTCCGCCATCCCCCTGAGAACCTGTGTTGCGCCCCAGGGCGAAAACTTGCCAGTAAGTTGGAACCAACCGCCATCGTGCGCTTTTCGGACGATCAATATCGCCGAGAGCGGGACGCACTGAGTCCCTACGATGACGATGCCGAACGGCTGTGGGTCGCCGGGAAAGAATGGGACTCTGGCGACGAACTGTGGATTCCGGCCGATTGCGTTTACAACGGCACCGACTTGCCTGCCGTGCATCGATCGCGGATGTTGATGCGCCAGACTTCGTCGGGCTGCGCGAGCGACACATCGTTGACGACCGCGCGTGAACGGGCAGGCCTTGAAGTTGTCGAACGCGATGCCTTTGCGCGCCATTGGCTGGCGCAGCATCCCGGTGTGGTCCTGGCAGGAGGTTCACTTCCTACATCCCTGTCATTGCGCATCGATGCGATCAAGGAGCGGGCTCTCGAGATCGATCTCTGCGTATTGCAGGGCAACCTGGGGCCCGTCGTGCTCGTCATGCTTACGTCAGCGCTCAAAGGCTTTTGTGTCGCCGCAACGGCGTGTGGCAACTCAGCCCATCACTCGGTGGAGCGCGCCCTTGCCGAGGCAGAGCTTGCGGCCGTGGCCAGATCTGCGCGTACCCACGTTAAAAGGCTGGCAGCCCGATCTGTCAGACGCCCTATCGACCATGCAGACCTTTATGGTCAACGTCGACACTACCGCAAGGCACATGCCATTTCACGAGGTTCTCAGGTCGTGGATTTCGGTGCTCTTGAAAAAAATTGGCCTGCGTCGTTGTCCGACCGTCTGGGCCGCACGTCGGGCACCCCGCGTGCTGCATGGGTTGACATGACGCGCAGCGACTCGCCCTTGTCGCTCGATGGCCTTCCCATCCACACTGTGCGGGTGCTCATCCCCGGTGCGATTCCCATCGGATTCGGCTACGACGCGTTGCCGCGCGGCATGAGCGCAGCGAGCGTTCCCAGCGGGAGCTTTCCGCATCCACTCCCCTAGACCGGAGCCTCCGTTCTCCGCCTCGGCTGATACATGACCATTTCCACCGTCTTCGATCACTTTCGTGCTGTCAAGGCATGGACCTCGTTTCACAAGGCCCATGCGAGCTTGGACATGAACAACCTGCAGATGGAGGTGCGTTGCGCGAATCGGTATTTCTCCTTCTATCCACTTTTTGCGGCGACGATTAACGGCCGATTGGCCCATGTGCCATCGCTGTCGGAATCGGTCGTTGCATTTGGTGGCTGGCTTCCCTATCGGCCCTATTCGACAGACCTGTCGACCAACAAGCTGCAGTTCAAGGAGTACCTGTCGAGGGCGGGTCTCAGAACACCGAGGATCTGGCGGGATGGGGAGACGCCGACGTTGCCTTACATCACCAAGCGTTCGAAAGGATCATTCGGCTACGGCATCTCGGGTCCGTTTCGCGCGCATAGTCCTGTGCCCTTGGTGAGCGTTGATCCGGAAGGGGCCAGCACGCAATTCGTTGAGCAGTTCGTGTTCGGGAAGATTGTCAAACTCTGGCTGTGGGGGGCAACGGCGGTATTTGCAGACGTGCAGACGTACGCACAGATCGTGGGCGATGGCAGCACCTGCGCAGGTGAGCTTGCAAAGCGCAAGATTCATGGCGACTCAGGCGCCAACGTTCTTGCAGACCAAGCCATCGTTGACGCTTGCCTGTCATTCCAAGGGGTGCAGCGTGACGATGTGCTTTCCGCAGGCCAGACGCTCTGGATTGACTTTCGCTACGGGCGCACCTTTCTCGCCCGACAACGGGCTGAGCGAATCAGCAATGCGCTGCCTGCACTGCAGAAGCAGTGTGCAGAGCAGTTGACGGCGTTGCAGCAGGGGGTGGCCAGGGCTTTGAGCCACGTTGCGTCGGCGCCCTTGGCTTGCAGCGTGGATGGCATCTTGGATGAGCATGGACAGCTGTGGTGGCTCGAACTCAACTCGAACCCGTTGTTTCCCCATCACGGATACAACACCATGCTGTCAGACTTGTTCGATCTTCCCCTGGTCGCAGCCTGAGGGGGGAAGGGATGAGAAGCTTGGTCATTGACAGCGCACAACTGAGCCACGATGCGCTGCTGAAGCTGATCGACGGCGAGTGCCTGGCCTTGCGCGTACGCAATTTTTTCGACCCCGCGTTGTGTCAACAGCTGACGACAAGAATCATGACGTATGAGGGGCTTCGGTCATTCAAGTACGCAACGAACATGGACAGGTTCGGCCCGTCACTTGCGGAGGTGGCTGGGTCAGAAGATGCGCTTGGCGAGTACCTGGCCACTGCGGTCGACGAGGTGGCGAAATTTCGGCGGCTTTGCGCGCCGTTCCTGTCTCCGATTGATTTGCTGCGCCTGCAACTGGACGAGGCCTGGATTGCGGGCGCGAACTTGGCCACGGTGAGCGCAAGGAAGGCGTTCACGGGGGTCGCCAGAATCCTGCGCGATGGCGGTTTCACCGGACCTCACCAGGATGCGCTGGCGTCACCCCACGTGGATCTTTCTTCCTTCATAGCCGAGCAACTAGCGGCGAATATCTATCTGCAAACGTCGACGCATGGAGGCCAGCTCGAGCTTTGGGATTTGCATTTGGAGCGTGAGGAGTATCAATCTATTCGTAGTCCCGGGAAGGTCGGAATTACGCGGGAGAAACTGCGCGCCTGCGATGTTGCTCTCAAGCCTGAACAGGGCGATCTGATTCTTTTCCGATCGACGCGCCTGCATGCGATACGAGAGGCGTCGGGTGCACCACGAGTGACCTGCTCCTCGTTCATTGGCTACCACAGCGTGAATGAGCCGCTCGTCTTCTATTGTTGAGGAGCGTTTGCCAAGTTGGAGAGGCCTGGCCATCGTGTGAAATTCGCCCTCTGAAGCCGCATTTTTGGGGGATGCGGTGGAGCGTACCGTGCTGCCTCCGACCCGTAGAGGCGCAAGTCATCACGACAATGCCGGAATCCTTGACCAGTCGAAGCATGTTGGGCCAGGTCTTGCGCCAGCCTGGGTTGTGCTCCATGGCCTCGCACGAGATCACCACGTCGAACTCATCAATGGCTTGTTGTGGTCCCGCGCTAGTGCGATGCTCCGCTAACACCACGGCCGCCGGGCAACCTTCCACTTGTGCCCCTGAAGGTCAGTTCCCTCGACGCCCGTGTCCATCAACAGACCGAAAATGCCAAGGTCGATGACAGTTGCCTCGTCCTGCTTCCAAAAAACGACCGCATACTTCGTCAAGACGTTCGCCCAACTGAATTTAGGCCAGAGATCGCCGCCATCGACGATTTGCACCTGAACTTCATACACCTTACCGGTCTCTTCGTACTTGATGCAGCCATCCGGGATGGTTGTCGTGACCGCCAGGGATGCCGCCGGCTGCAGACAAACGATGGTGGCGAGAGCTGCGAGTAACTTCTTTGGCATGGCTGGCACCGTACGAGGTTTTCGAGAATCGGCGGATCCTACCGTTACTTGAGACGACGCATCAGGCATCTACAAAGCCGATGACACGTAGTAATTGCAGGCATGGACGCGCACACAGTAGTTGAGAGCGCTGACCGATTTTTATCGGCACCACTGCTGTTCGCAGGGAACGCCGTCATTGTTTCCGTCCATCTTCACGCTAGGGCAGTTCTTCAAGAAGTAGGTGGCTTCCTGGCACGAGGTCATTTGCGAACAATACTTCCGACCGTCGCAAGAGAACGTCGCTGCAGGCTGCGGCGCCGTGGTGAGTGTGAAGGGGGCGGCTGGCGTCTGCTCGGCCAGTCGTTTTGCTTGGTGGTGCTCATATCCCTTCCAGGCCCCAAAGAGCAAGGCGGCTATCACCAATAACCTGAACATTTCTCTCCCCCTGACGCTCCTACGTCTGTTTACACTAGCTTACAGCCTTTTGTTTTCGACGAGACGGAGGGGAAACCGTGAGTTTTGACGGAGAACGGGTCGCCCGGACATTTCGAGCGGCCATGCGGGTAGAGTGCGCCGAGCTGTTCGAAGCCGGCGCGCCGGCGTGGCGCTCGTATCGGCAAGGTTGGAGCCGTGGCTGAGCCAGCCCTCCTGGCCGTGGTCGAGGTCGAGCAAGAGCAACGTATCAGGTGCCAGGCGCCTGGCTGCAACCACGGTGTCTACCGTGCGATCCACGTCGTACAGGTAGACGAAGGCCTGAAACTCTACGGCTCTCAATGCTGTGCAAAGCTGTTCGGCTGGACTTCAAAGCAACGTGCTGCTGCCTACACAACCACAGATAGAAGGTTGTCAGCAGAAGAGCGAGCGCAGCTTGAATCGAACACCGCAAGCCTTTTAGAGAAACTAAAGGTCGAGCACGAGCGGTGCAAGGCAGAGAGTCGCCAGAAGCTTCGCTCATTGAAGACCGCATTTGAGCAGCGCGCCCAAGCTTCTGTGATTGGTAGTGGAAGGAATCGTCTGGAGAAACGAACGCTCGGCACAGTGCTTAATCCCGAAATTGAGAAGCGCGCCAAAGAGATAGTGCGCGAGAGGTATCAGGTTGACGCTGATCTCCCTGGCTGGCGTGGCCTAGTGCTCCAAGAGGCCAAGAAGATTACAGACGAGCACAACAACAACGACTGACCATGCTGCTCTTCGATTTGCTGCGCACCATCGAGCCTCGCCTTGAGTCAGAAAAATGCAAGGTCCATCTCGCGAGCTCGAATGGCTCTGAAAACCCACTGCAGGTTTACTTCGAAGGAAATTTCGACGCTTGGCAGGCCTTGCAAACCAAACGGAACTTCAAGCGCGACTATGTCGTATCGCTGATTCAGCTACCCGAAAGGCTCCTGTGGCTCTACGTTGGCTCGTATGAGCAGGTAGGAAGCGTTGAACACCCGACAGAAGGTGTGAACTACCACCTGAATCAGATCCCCAGTTCAATGGAGCTCGCGGGTCGCGCCGTCTGCTACTTTGACAGGCCGGGTCGTCAACCCTATCTAAATGGTGAAACCGTTGCGCCAACTTGCCGTGTTCAAGAGGTACGAGCAGAGAAAATCCCCTTGGCCGACTTCCCGGGTTTCAAGAAAGTGAATGTCTCGTTCAGCGAACTCGCGGTCATCGTCCGCCAGGGGACTCCGTCTTGGCGGGCTGCACTCGAGAACGTTGCTGGGGTCTACCTCATCTCGGACGGGCTGACTGGCAAGCTCTATGTTGGCAGTGCCACTGGTGCGGGTGGCATATGGTCGCGGTGGTGCGCCTACCTCAACGGTCACGGTGAAAACGTGCGCCTTCGAAAGCTCATCGGTGAAGGTGGCGCTGCGCGCGCTGAGCACTTTCATTTTTCTGTGCTGGAGATTGCTGACACGCACACTAAGCCTGAGGAAGTTCTTCAGCGCGAAGCACACTGGAAAGAAGTGTTGCTCTCACGACTTCATGGCCACAACGGAAACTGAACACAGTGAGCTCACGTTTTGTTTTCGGCCTGGCGCTCGCTGTGTTCACTGCGCCTGCTTGGTCGGCCGCCTGGTCCGGTACGTATGTAGGTGGTGGTCCTGGCGTGAGCTTCTATGTTCAGCTCGTGGAGTCCCAGGGCGGAGCCATCGTTGGTCGCTTCAAGCAAGTATCTGTCGACAAAGACAACAAGCTCAACACCCTAGACGTTCCCCTGAGTGGTGCTGCCAATGGTGAGCAGTTTATGGGAAAGATTGAAGCGGGTTGGGCCAACGGCGGCAACATTGTGGTTTCAGGGAAGCGCACACCTGGAGGAATACAAATCAGTGGGGCCACAGGCTTGCGTGCGAACCTGCGCGCCGGCACGGAAGAAGACGAAGCAAGAGCGGTGGCAGCACTTCGCCAGGGGGCTCAACAAACCATTGCTGCTGGTGAGTTGCAGAAGAATCGAGAGCAACAAGAGCGCAATCTGAAAAGGCGGGCTGAGGCACTCCAAGGCATCTTGAGTGGCGCCTCTTCCTATGTCGAGAATGGAAGTCTCACTTATCGCAACTACGCTGCATATCCGAAGAAGTATGAGGACACTACCGCAAAGCTCGAAAGCACGCTGGACAAATTGAGAGCAACACCTGGCAGTGGTGGCGAAGCCGGTGGTCGTAGAACCCAGTTGAGCTCGTCAATGCTCCACTCGAAAATTGACGGCACAGAGCACCCGCACATCGAAGTGCGGCACGCTTATGAGAAATCCATGAGGGATTGGAAAGACCTTGATGCGAAGCTCTCTGCGGCCACAAAGGCTTGTCTAGAGCCAATACCACCTGACCTCGACGTGAAGGCATTCCAGCTCGCCTGTATACGTGTTCCAACAGTCAGGGGATTGGTGAAAACGGCGGGAGAGAATTCGACTGCCGAGTTCTTCAAGATCCGCGATGTCTACAAGAGTGAGCTCGCGAAGCAAGAAGCACTTCTGGTCGAGGCAAATCGAGTGAGCCGCAGCTATGACGGTCGGTGAGCCCTATGATTCCTGAGCCCGATATGGCAAGGGCGTATACGCCCGGGAGCTTGAGGCATTCATGAGTATGTCGGTCTGCCCAGGGCTGCCAGGAAGAAAAGTTTGGTCGAATTTTCTTGTTGGTCAGCGCCGTTTCCCGCTGCCAAAGCTGCCAGGCAATCGAAGGTGCGAGTCCATGAGATCGCCTCCCTTGCCAAATCGCACAGTCTTCTTTTTTTGAACTGGGCGTGTGGTTATTTTTTGCGGGACTACAGGTGTGTTCGCGGCCTTCGCAGCGACTTGAGCCACGAGCTCTGGGGTCGCCTTCTTCAGCTTCCTGGGCTTCGTCGGTGTGAGAACGAATGTGAGCTTGGGTCGAAGCGATTCAATGAGCTCTGCTGCGTGGTGCGTACCATCTATGAGAGCAAGAACGTTGTTCAAGAAACTGAAGTCCCCATGCTTCGCTGCGTGGTCAGCCGCCATCACCACTGCTTTTCGATACTGTGCAGACTGAGTTAGTTTTCTCAAGTCGAGAAAGGTGGCAATCCTCGGGTCGGTTATCAGCGAGAGAAGCTTTTTTGCCTCCGCGATCTTTTTGTCTTCCATGTCCCTCCTCGTGTTTTCAGTTCAGGAAAACTATCAACGTTTTGACGGTCTTTCAAAGTGGTGCTTCACTTGAAGCGAAAGCTACCGTCTTCGTCGAACAGATCTCTCACACCGAACCGAAGGCGAGGGAATCCTTCGCGCTTAAGCGCGTAGTTGAAGACCTCGAAGTACGCTCCGACGAAGGCGTCTTCGCTGTTGCAAAACGTGGTGTACTGAACGAGCTCACCATAATCGAGAGCGATGCAAGGTAGCTCGATGTCGTCGTGGAGCTCATAGAGGCGCGCGCTGTAGTCCGGATAATCTGGTAGGAAGAGTTCCCTCACCACGGCGAGACAAAGAATAGAGCGATTGCCAAGGTCGATAACCACATCCCCCGTGTCCATTCGCATCACCAACGGTCTGGCTCGGTCGAGGTAGCCGATTGCGCCACTCAGTTGATTACACGCCTTATTGAGGTGCGTCTTGGTCGTGGCTCGCTTTCTGTCGAGCTTGTTGCCGAGCTGCTTCTCAGTATTGGGTGAGTCCTTGGCTTCAACCAGCAAACACAAATTGTCGGTGATCACAATGACATCTGTGATTTCCTCGTTGTCGTTGTGGCGCCTGGGTGAGTGATAAATATTCACGGGCTTGAAGACACGCTGGAGGAGAAGAACAATGTCGATCTCCTGGAACTGCATGGGCTCTTCTTTCTCAAGTCGAACCTCTGCCAAGCCCTTCGCGCCATTGAACTTGAAGAGGTCGGGGCGGTCGTCTATGTACCGCCTGTTTTCGTCGTAGAGGGGCGCTTGAATGTTGGCGCCGACCGGAAACTGAGCCAGTTTTGCAGGTAGTGCCGAAGTAAAAGTGAGCCAGGTGTTCAACCTACCCTGCTGTTTATTTAAGCAGCGGGGTTCGAGGAGTGATCACCATGG